>JBCCGX010000511.1:0-7058 GCA_039029035.1 Acidobacteriota bacterium
GGCGGTTTTGCCTTCGAGGCGGAAATCGACAGATGGGCTCATTCCTTCATCCTTTCGTGGTTCCGGCCAGGCGACCGTCAAGTCATCGTCAATACCAGCTTGCCTTTGGCCCTGCGCTCGGCCAGAGCACCGAGAGCATCCTGGTGATCATCCAGAGGGAAGGCCGTGACCCGCGGGGTGAGTCTGCCGCTCTCGAACATCTGCTGCAGTTCGAGAAAGTTGCGCGCCGATTCCGCCGGATCACGCTGGGTCCAGGAACCCCAAAAGACGCCGACGATCTGGGCGCTCTTGAGCAGCGCCAGGTTGAGAGGGATCTTCGGGATCTCACCCGCGGCAAACCCGATCACCAAGAAGCGGCCATACCAGCCGATCGCCCGCAAGGCCTGCTCGCTGTAGTCGCCCCCCACCGGATCGTAAACCACGTCGGCGCCCTGACCGTCGGTGAGCTCCTTGACTTTGTTTTTGAGCGACTCGGTGGTGTAGTTGATCCGCAGATCGGCGCCGGCCGCTTCAGCCGCGTCGAGCTTCTCCTCCGAGCTCGCGGCGGCGATGACCCGAGCGCCCATCAACTTGCCGAGCTCCACCGCCGCCGTGCCGACACCACCCGCCGCACCCAAGACCAGCAAGGTCTCGCCTTCGGCAAGGCCTGCCCGCTGCTTCAGCGCATAGTAGGACGTGCCATAAGTGAAGGCGATGCCGGCAGCGGTTCCGAAGTCCATGCCCTCGGGCATCGGCAGAGTCGCGGCCTCGGCGAGGGTCATCTTCTCGGCAAACGCCCCTGCCAGGCCGACCCCGATGACCGGATCGCCCACCTTCACCCGCTGCACGCCTTCGCCAACTGCCGAAACCACACCGGCGCACTCACCTCCTGGTACGAAGGGCAAGGGCGGCTTGAACTGGTACTTGCCCTGGACGATGAGAAGATCGGGGAAGTTGATCCCCGCTGCGCGCACGTCGATCAGCACCTCGCCGGGGCCAGGCTGTGGCTCGTCGACGGTTTCGACGGTCAGCTGATCGTAGGTCCCGAGGGTCTTGCACAAAAGGGCTCGCATGATGCACTCCGCAGTCTGTTTCAAGATGCAGTCTGTTTCGAGATTGAGCACCGAAGCGGGCGTATTGTGTCAGTCGAGGGTTGTCACGGCCAGCGGCCATCAACCCACAGCTATCAATCCACAGTCCGCCGCCTCACGTAGCACTGGTCGTCCGCGCCAACCACCGGAGGACCCGCGCCATGCAAGCTTCGACCCTTCCAGCCCTCGCCGCCAGCCTTCTTCTTGCCGCCTCGACAGTGACCGCACAGACGGTGACCGCCGAGACGGAGGCCACCACCGGGTCGCATCTCGAGACCGCCACCTTCTCGATGTACTGCTACTGGACCGGCGAGGCCACCCTCGGCCGAGTCGATGGCGTCGTCGCTTCCCGCATCGGCCATTGGGGCGGTGCCGAGATCGTCCAGGTCGACTTTGACCCGGAGAAGACCCATGTCGGCGAGCTCAGTCAGGCTCTCAAGAAACAGCGCTCGTTCTACGCGCTGATCAGCCCAGACGCAACCCAGAAGCGAGCCGCGAGCGACTACCTCGAGCCCGGCGACATCGACACGCGCTCCGGCAAGCCGCGCTTCATCGAGCCCAAGCACTCGCTGCGGACCCGCAACCCGCAGTTGCTGCAGCTCGACCTCAGCGAGCAACAAGCGATCGCCCTCAACAGCTGGAGCTACTTCGGCGGCGCCATGCCGGACGTTCTCACCGCAGAGCAGAAGCAGCGACTCGGCAACTGACACTTTACGGCACTCCCGGCGCTTCAATTGTCACAATTAGCAATTTACCTGACCGCCATCAGCGCACGGAATCACCGCCCGGCCCGGTAATTATCGCTTCGATCGCTCGAGCGTTTTCGCTTGTCGACCCTGCGGACCGTAGAGTTCCTCTGGCACGCTGCTTGCTTCGAATAGGGGTCATTCCCGAAATCGAGGCTCGACCTTCGGAGAGCCTATCGCCGAATGTAAAGCTGAAGAGTCCGCGGAACCGATGATCGATTTCGTTGCAGTTGGCAAAGCCCGCAAACTGGCTTATTTCATCCACCGCCATCGCGATGTGGCGCGTGAGGTGACCGCTTCGGCGACGGCCAGAGTGGGGTCGATGGTGACCCAACAGAATCGCCGGTGTGCATATCGCCCCAAAAAGCAACGTAGCAAGGTCGCCTTAAGCTCAACGCACCTCCTGCAGTACCTGGTCTACCGGGAATCCGAGCCCTTTGAAAAACAACAGGAAGAGAACGAGCACGGCCAGGTGATCTTTGCCACCGACGACCTGTTGATCCGATACATTAAACATTTGGTGCAGATCAGCCTGCGGAGGAATTCATTCTACGTCACCCTGGCGTTATGCAAATTTCTATATGACTATTCGACCGAAGAAACCATGGCGATTTACGACCTGGTGACGCAAGATGCCGGTTGTCGCCACGAGGCGTATTATTTCCGCTCGCGAAAAGCCGTCATGCTGCGCGAGCTCGAAACCAGATTCGGAACGTTGCTCGCCCGTAGCCGCGGCGCTCGTGGCGCTTTGCAGATCCAGCGCAGTGCAGCGACGCCTCAAGACGCCGAGCTGGTTCGTGAGTGCCTGAACCGTTTCACGCCATGGAACACGCGCTGCGTGATCCCAGAGGGTTTCGATCCCTGGCAGGAGCTGCCGGACCTCTGCTGCGTGCCTGGCACCGCAGAGCAAGACGATCGCACCGAAGTCAACCGAATCCACGCGGTGCTACATCCGGAGTGCCTGACGCGATTGACTCGGGCCCTGGGCCTGGAACCGCCTGAGAATAGACTGAAGATCCCTCGCTTTTTTGCACCGAGCCTGGCGTCCGCGAACGAGGTCGACGCACCAGCCCTGGCGTATCAGCGACCCTGGTAGGCGCCTGCCACCTCTGGCTCGACGCCGGACACCGTCTTGTCGGCGCGCTGGAATACGACACAGTAGTGGTCGTCCTCACTACCCCATTCGTCGAAACGAGCGACGAGATCGAACCCATCAGCGGTCATTTCTTCGACCAGGTCGGCCGGCCGGATCCCGTGGCCGCCCCGATCCGGCACCCCGGGGAGCTCTCGCCAATCCTCCTGCGGCTCGATATCGATGACTGCGATCACTCCACCCTGGCGCAACGCCTGTCGCAGGCTGGCGCGCATCGGCACCGGATCGGTGAAGTGGTGATAGACCAAGCGCAGAAGGATGGCGTCGCAACAATCTTCCGGTAGTCCGGTATCCTCCGCGTCGCCGAGAATCGAAGTGACGTTCTCCAGCCCGGCGTCACCGAAACGCTGGCGGATGTCTTCGAGATCGTCTTCATCGACCTCGGTGGCGTAGACGTGGCCGCTGGCCCCGACACGCAACGCCAGCTCTTCGGACCATTCACCATCCCCGGCGCCGACGTCGGCCACTCGCATTCCGGGCTCCAGGCCGAGGACTTCGGCGATCTGCTCGGCCTCGTCGACGCCGCTGGCCGAGGTGCAGGCAACGAGGAAGATGAGCAACGCGGCAATGGCGACCCGCTCGTGGCAACGGACCATGGTCGTACCTCCAAGATCGATTTCGCGAAGCTCTGCGGCTCCGATGCCAGGAGATACGCTCAGTGACGAAGAGAGGTTGCTAGATCGAGTACTTCCGCCGGATCTCGCGGATCCGGGCTCGCACCGCGAGACTGAGCTTGGTCTTCTCGGCGTGGCGAAAGATATCCCCGAGCACACGCCTCTCGTTGTCGTCGATCTGGTCGTCCTTCAGCGCCAGACCCAGTAGAAAGTTCAGCTCGCCCATGTCGACCGTGCCGTCATTGGCGAAGATCTTGATCGAAGAGTAAGCCAGCTCGAGGTGGCTGGATTCGCTGGATTCGGACGATTCGCTGCTCATGCTCGACTCCTCCTGAAAGAGAGTAGACACCGACATGGCGTTCTACCCACGCTACGTGCGAAGGCCGCGCGGCATTCGACCCGCCTATGGCGTCGAGAGAGTAGCGTGCTTGCTGTCGAAAAAAAAGAGCCGGAGGCGGCGCAGCCACCTCCGGCGGATCGAACATCGAGCGTCTAGCGGATTTCAAACCATCTTCAGAACCCGGTCACTGAGACCGGTCTCGGAGAGTACGACGCTCAAGTTGGCCTTCTCGGCCACCTTCTCCAGCACCTCGAGCTCGCGCAGCTTCATCAACGTTGGGCTCGACTCGAGGATCTTCGCGGTGTTGGCTTGCGAACGCATCGCGGCGGTCTCTTCCCGGCGAGCGATGAGGTGCGCCTCCGCGGCCTTCTTGGCCTCGGTGACCCGGTTCATCAGGGTCCGCATCTCACCTGGCAGGATGAGGTCCCGGATACCGAGCGAGACGATCTCGAGACCGAGCAAGCCAGCCTGCTGGCGGATCATGTCGTCCATCTCCGCCGCCACGGCATCCTTGTCGGCCAGGAGCGTATCGAGCTCGCGCGTACCGACCACCGCCCGCAGGACCAGCTGCGTCTCACGGTAGAGACTCTGCGGGTAGTCCTCGACCGTGGTCACGGCATGGACCACATCGCTGACGCGGAACGTCACGACGGCGTTGAGCCGCAGCGAGACCTTGTCGGCCGTCATGATCTCCTGACCGGCGACGTCGAGAACCTGCTCGCGCAGATCGACGTGCAGAACCCGCAAGCGGCCGACGCCCTTCCACAGCGCGTAGGTACCCGAGGTCAGAGTCTCGAGATGCCGACCGTCCCGCAGAAGCAACGCCGCATGACCGGCATCGACGGTCACTTGCTCGAGCAAAGCACCACGCTCGGCCGAATCCAGAATGACCGCCAGAGCCTCGTGATCGAAGCGCACCCCACGGGCGTCGACGATCTCGTGCCGCACACGACGAAACACCGTCCACAGCACGTGCAAACCCGGACCGAGCAGATGGGCGAATCGACTGTCGATCCACACCAACGCCCGCTGATGGTCTGCCAGGTCGAGCACTTCGGCCTGCTCGTCGAGGGCACCCGAACGAGCGATGACCTCGAGATCCTGGTGGTCCAGGTAGACCTCACGGACCGAGACCCGCTCGATGCGGATCTTCCAGAACGGGTCCCAGATCCAGTGCTTGCCCGGACTCAGAATTCGCTGGAAGTCGCGGTCCCTGAAGAGGAGGCCGCGCTCGTGCTGCCTGATCTTGACTCGCTTGAGGAAGAGCATGAATCACCTCCTGTTGTTCGTTTTCGGAAGGCTTCGGTAGCCACACGCCACCGAAGCAATATCGATCAATCGGACCGGCAAGAGCCATCGGGGAACGGCCACCTGGCTCACCACACTGTCGGCGCGGAGCGACGCTTGAGCCGCGGCCGACCCCGCCTCCGGCGCTCTCCGTCCGGACCCTCGAGAGAGTCCGCCGGAGATCGCGTCGGGCGTTCAGGCCGCGGCGGTATCCGCGCGCTGCAAGGCGCTTTCCGAGCGCTGCCACACAACGCTCCCGCGGGCGGAGCGCTGGGCGGCGGGCGATCAAGGGTCGGACGACCCACACAGGCGACCGTTCCCGTCTGACCGAACAAAAGAGCGCCTAAGTGGCGCTTGGCATGGGATTCGAACCCATAACTCCCAGATTAGCCGTCTGGTGCTCTACCGTTTGAGCTAGCCACGTGGAGGTGGGCGAAGGTTTAAAGCCTTCACAATGACACCATGGTCTAGAGTCCATGTTCGGCAGACACGGTTCCGATCACTTTCGTGAGGCCCGTGCCCCGCTGGTCCGATGGTATCCAGATTGAACCTATCGCTTTCTTACCTTTCCTGAATTGACATATTCAAGGCACACGTCACCCGACTCCGGCAACGTGGCCCGCCCGGTGAAACCCCTAAATCAAAAGAGCCTTCCGAGGGATCTACCCTGGAAGGCTCTTGACGGATCGATGGATTCCGTTTCGAGTCAGGGTGAGAAACCTCCGCTATCGGCACCTGCCAGATTGATCCTGGTGGCCGTCTCGTGGCCACAATACGGTTTCTGTAGGCCACAGAAACGCCCGGCGGGATAAAAACCCCACGATTGCAGGCTCGCAGCCACCATGGGTAAGCGCTCACCAAAGAGCGCCGTATCTCCCATTCCGTGGCTCGCGATTTCGAATGTTGCGTGATTTCGCACCGTCTAATCCTCCGAAGCGAGACGCAGAGTACTCGACCTAAGGCACGCTGTCAAGAACAAAATCAAATTTTAATAAGTGCAGACCCCGATAGCGAAAGCGATGGACCGCCTCGCGCTCCTGCCGCAACTCGGCCCGATGAACCGGCTCCAGATGACTCAACCACTGCTTCACCATCGCGGGCTCCTTTCCTGGTGTCTCCTCGTTCAATGGCCAACCGACCAGGCGGTCCAGCCAAACCATAGCCAGGATGGAAAAAGGAGCCACAAGGAGCGCAGGTAGCCGGTGGAACCCGGTTCGAAAGCGTCACGCCGAACGACGGTCCAGATCGCGCTCGCCCAGACCGCGATGAGGACGATAGCCCAGGTCAGCGCCCGGGACCCATCCAAGGGGTCGGACGCCGCGCCGACCGCGAACTCGAGACTCGAGGCGGTTGCGGCGACGAGAAGGACTTTCGTGGTCGAGCTGGCAGGCGAGGGTGAGAGCATTGTCCCAAGTCCGAAACAGATCGCGAATGCCACGGTGAATCGCAGCAAGAACACCGGGTAGAGAGGGGTGACTCGGCTAGCAATCAGGCCGAGCTCGGCGACGAGCAGTGCGCCGAGAAACAAGCCGTAGAGCAGCCGTGTCGCGATCAACTGCTTGCGAGGGATCGGCAGGTGATGGAGAAAGAAGCTCGCGCCATCGCGCTCCGGCCGTGTGAACACGAAGATGCCCAGCAGGGCGCCAGCCAGTGCAGCCCACAGCTCGAAGGGCCGGATTGGCCAAGGTGCACCGAAGCCCACGTCCCAGCCCGGTAGGTAGGGTGCGACCATAGGCACGACCAACAGCGCCGCTACGAGAAATCGTTTCCGACGCCACTCGCCGCCGAACAGTGGTCGATGGAACCCCTTCGTTCCCTTGCCATCGATGGTGAGTCGAATCCGCTGAA
>JBCCGX010000512.1:0-7055 GCA_039029035.1 Acidobacteriota bacterium
CCGAGGCAAGGCGGCTCAGGAGTCCTTCTCGACCCGCTTCTCCAGCGCCCGCAGGCGCCGCGCCAACCGTCCGAGGCGATCGAGCCCGGCGACCTGTCGGCGCCACTTCCGCAAGTCAACCGCCGGAATACCACCGACTTGCAACCCCGGTTGCTCAACGGACTGCAGAATCGCCGACTTTCCGGCCGCCTGAACGCCGCTACCCACCTCGACGTGGTCCGCAACCCCCGACTGACCGCCGAGGACTGCATGATCTCCCAAGCGGGCACTGCCGGCAACACCGGCTTGACCGCAGAGAAGGCAGCTGCGCCCGATCTGCACATTGTGCCCCACTTGCACCAGATTGTCGATCTTCGTTCCGGCGCCGACCCGAGTCTCTTCGAGCAACGCCCGATCGACCGCCGAGAGAGCGCCGATCTCGACGTCCGCCTCGACCACGGTATGCCCGACCTGAGGCACTTTCAGATGCTCGCCACCGCGGGTCGCGTAGCCGAAGCCGTCCGCTCCTAGAACAACTCCGGCGTGCAGGACCGTCCGCTGGCCGACCTCGGTACCGTCGTAGAGCACCACGTGGGGGTGCAGCACTGCGCCCGCAGCAATCTGACAATGCCGCCCGATCACCGCGTGGGCACGGACTTCCACCTCGGCACCGATGACCGAACCCTCACCGACCACCACATAGGGGCCGATGTGGGCCGAGGGATCGATCTCGCAGCCCTGGCCGACGACGGCGGTCGCGTGCACGCCGGCCGGCGCCACCGTTGGGGGGTGGAAAAGAGCGATGATCCGCGCCAGAGCCCAGGTCGGATCCTTGGCAATCAACAGGGGGCGATCCGGCAGTCCGCCGGTCTGGGCCAGATCGGAAGGCACCAGCAGCGCTGCCGCCCGAGTCGCCTCCGCTTGCTTCAGGAAGGCCGCGCGGGTCAGGAAAGACAGGTCATCGCGACCGGCCCGCTCCAGGGTGCGGACGCCGCGAACCGCGAGGTCGGGATCACCAACCAGCTCGGCGCCACTCGCTTCGGCCAGCTCCGCGAGCCGCAAGCTGTGGCTCGCGGCGGCCGACAAGGGGCCGCCTCCGGCCGTTGTCTCGGCCGCTCGCGATCCGCTTCCGTCCGCCACGACTCAATTTCCGGTCGCCGCTGCCGCCGAAGCGTTGAGGCGCTCGATCACCATGGGGGTGATGTCGACCCGCTCGTTGGCCATCACCACGACGCCGGCCACATTGTTGAGGATCAGATCGTAACCGCCCTCGTCGCGAATCTGCTCGAACACAGGCTGCAGCTGCCTCTCGATCTCACGCAGCCCCTCGCTCTGCATCTTCTGTCCTTCGCGCTGCTTGTCGTCCTGAAAACGACGGATGGCGATCGTGGCGTCCTCGTACTGCTTCTGCAATTCAGCCAGCTTGTCCTCGGACAGCGAGTTGACACCATCGGCGATGCGCTGGCGGATGACTCGTGCATCCTCGGCCTTCTGCTCGCCTTCGGACTTGACATCCTGTTGAAACTTCGCGAGGCGCCCTTGCAGCGCCTGGCCGGCGGCGCTTTGGCCGACGACACGTTCGAGGTCCACGACGACGATCTTGATCGGCTTCTCCTGCGCTTCGGCGCCGGGCGCCGCCAGGCTACCGATGAGCAGCATGAGGCCGGAAACCCACAGGATGGGGTGAATTCGAGCACGGCTCAGCATCTTGCTTTCTCCTACGTTTTGAAGTTGCAGCGGTCTATTGGGAGCTCCGGGCCGAAGAAGCCCGGAGAGAGGGATTAGCTTGGCAAGCGGTCGGGGTGATACTAGAACAACGACGATCTTAGAACGAGGTGCTCAGGCTAGAGTCGAAAGCAATCGCCATGGCCCACTCGATCTTAGAATGAAGTACTCAGGCTGAAATCGAAGGAATCAAACTGATCACCTTCGAGCTCGTCGAGATTCTGAGCATAGATGAAGCGTAGCGGAGCCGGGAACAAGGGCACCTGGATCCGCAGCTCGGCGCCGATGCTGGAACGCATGAGATCGAAGCTCGGATCCTGATCGTCGTCGAAAACGCCACCGAGATCACCGAAAAAGACGACCCGGAACGGGCCCCCGACGATCAGATGATACTCGGCCGAGAAGCGCGCCATCGAGGTACCGCCCAGCGGGAAGCCGAACTGATCGCGACGGATGGTACCGTCTTCCTCGCGCACGAAGATCGAGCGACGGCGGAAGCCGCGCACCGAGCTGTCGCCACCGAGGAAGAATCGTTGTTGGGGGAACAAGCCGCTCTCGTCCACCCCGGCGACGTCGGAATCGCCGATCGAGGTGATGTAGCCCAAATCGGCGTGGAGGCCGATCGACGACTTGAAGTTGCGTCGGCTGACCGGTTTGAACCAGGTCAGATCGAACAACGGACGAACGAAGTTGGAATCGCCACCGAGCGCGCCGCCAGCGATCTCGACGTTGGCGCTCATGCTCAGGCCGCGAGTCGGCTCGAAACGGCTGTCCAGGGTGTTGCGGCGCCAGAACGGTCGGATCGAGGAGCTTTTGAAGTTGAGCTCCTGGGTCAGGTCCGTGCCGTCCGGCCCGGCCCCGATCAGGCGCCGGAAGTCTTCGATGTCGGCGAAGCTGTAGGTCACGCTGACGTTGTTAAAGCCGCGGAAAGAGCGCCCGTAGGTCAGCTGGATGCCAGAGTTGGACTGGCGAAAATCGGTCCCGAGCAGCACCCGGCTATCAAGGTCGGAGTTGAACAGTCGAATGCCGACCGACTGCGGCTTGTCGAGAAACCACGGGATGCTGTACTGCAGGTCGTAGAGGCTGCGCTCGCGGCCGGCCTGGATCGACACGCCCACCGTCTCACCACGACCGAGGAAGTTGGTCGTGCGCATCGCGAACTGGCCGAAGAAGCCGTCGAACTCACTCCATCCGCCACCGAACTGGAGCTCGGTCCGCTCCGCTTCTTCGCCATCGATCTTCAGATCGACCGTCTTCTCTTCGGAGTCGAAGTCGAATTTGACCGGCTCTTCCTCGTTGAGCGAGAAGTAGTTGAGCTGGCGGATCTTGAGCAGGCTGTTTTGCACCGCCGTCATGTTCATGACGGTGCCTTCCTGCAACAGCAGCTCACGCCGCAGAACCTTGTCACGGGTCTTACGGTTGCCTTCGAACTCGATCCGGCCGACCCGAAACTGATCTGCTTCGTCGATTTGGACGACGATGTCGGCGACGTTGTTCTCGCGCTCGACCATCTCGGTGTCGACATTGGAGAAAATGTAGCCGACCGACGAGTAGAGATTGCTGATCGACTCGATCGCGTTGTCGAGAACTTTCGACCGTAGCCAGCCGCCGCGCGGGCTCTCGAACTGACGCAGGAGCAGCTCGTCGGAAAACACCTCGTTGCCTTCGATCGTGACCTCGCCGAAACGCCAGCGCTCGCCTTCTTCGATCGGGATGGTGACGGCCAGTCGACGCTTCTGCTGCTCGATGGTCTCAGCCCGCGGATTCTTCGCTTTGACCGAGAGCTCCGGCCGGGCGATCAGGACATCCTTGTAGCCCGCCTTGCGGTAAAGATCCCGCACCCGATCGAGATCCTCTTCGATCTTCGCCGGGTTGTAGATGTCCTTCTTGGTGAACCTCGACAGCAGGCCGGACTGCTTGGTGCCCTTCATCGTCAGCCGTAGGCGCAGGTCACCGTAGACCGTGTTGCCGTCGAAGTCGATGTCGCCGATCTTGACCTTGTCCCCTTCGTCGATGGTGTAGATCGCTCGCTGCTGACCGATGCCGGCATCTTCTAGGAGGTAGCGGACCTCGGCGAACCGATAGCCCTTCTCTTTGTAGAGCTCTTCGATCGCGAGCTTGAGACGTTTGAGCTCGCCGCGCTCGAGCGGCTGGCTCTCATAGACCGAGATGCGCTCGCGATCCGCCTGCTCGATGATGTCGCCCCGGCTCACACGTTTGATCCCGACATAATCGATCGACACCAGTATGGGGCGTTCGACGATGTGTACGATCAACTTGACGCCACCTTCCACCGGCTGCACCTCGACGTCGATGTCGTCGATCAGCTTGCGATCCCAAAGCCTGGTGATGCTGTCGTTCAACGCTTCGGAATTGAGGCGCCGTGGCTGGTCCGTCTTGCGGCCGAAGAGATAGTGCTCCATCGTGTCGGCGCTCAGGGTGGTCAGGCCGTTGATCTCGATCTCACTGATCGGCTGGCCTTCGAAGCTCCGGCTCTGGGCCACGGCGGTCAGGCCTGAGAGCCAACATCCTAAGATCGTCGCCGCGACCAACAGAAGGGTTCTAGCGCGACTCGAGCGGGAAACGGTCTGGTTATGCATCACCTGAAGACTCCTTCTCGGGAAGTGAGCACACGCCCGCCGGACGGTCGCTTTTCGATCCGCCGGCACGGACGACGCCATGGCCCGATACAAGAGCAAGCTGGGTGCCAACCGAGGACGGGGCGCAGCCCGCTAAACTCTCGGTGAGGGCACCGGGTCGGTATTCGGACGCGTCAGGTAGCGAGATCGGGTCGACCAATTGGAGAATCCTTCGAATCCCAGGGGGGGGTTGGAGTCACTTCGAGCCGCCGAGCGCCTCCTCAAGGCTCGGCGGGGCGAGACTAACGCTCAGCGGTGAGGCATTCAAGGTCCCGCACTGCGAGACGCAGCTGTCCGTCCTCGACAGAGACCTCGATCGACTCGATCGTCTCACCATGCTGGGTGATCAGGAGCTCGGAGACCGAGTCCTGGATGTGGCGTTGGATCGTCCGGCGCAGCGGCCTGGCGCCGGTGGACGGCTCGATCCCGGCCTTGTCGAGCAGCCAGTCTTTGGCCTCCTTCGAAACCTCGACCGAGAGGTGCCGCTCCGACAGCGTGCTGTTGACGTCCTCGAGCAGAATATCGACGATCGCGCGCAGCTCGCCCGTCCCGAGAGGATTGAAGACGATCACTTCGTCGACTCGATTGATGAATTCGGGACTGAACGAGCGCCGCAGCTCGCCGAGAATCTCTTCCTCCATACGCTCGAAGGACTGTTGCTCGTCGAAATCACCAAAACCCATTCGGCCGCCGCGTAGGACCAGCTTGGAGCCGATGTTCGAGGTCATCAGGACGATGGTGTTGGTGAAATCGATCGAATTGCCATAGGCATCGGTCAAACGGCCATCATCGAGGATTTGCAGCAGAAGGTTCGAGACATCGGGGTGCGCCTTTTCGATCTCGTCGAACAGCACCACCGAGTAGGGCTGTCGGCGCACACGCTCGGTCAGCTGGCCGCCTTCTTCGTGGCCAACGTAGCCCGGCGGAGAGCCGATCAGCTTCGACACCGCGTGCTTCTCCATATACTCCGACATGTCGAAGCGCACCAACATCTGCTGGCTGTCGAAGAGGAACTCCGCCAGCCGGCGGCCGACTTCGGTTTTGCCAACCCCGGAGGGGCCGAGGAAGACGAACGAGCCGACCGGCCTCTGTGGATTGGATACCCCGAGCCGTGAGCGCCGAATGGCACGGCTGATGGCGCTGATCGCCCGATCCTGCCCCACCACCCAACGCTTCAGGGAATCTTCCATCCCCATGAGCTTTTCCGCTTCGGCGGTCTGCAGGCTGGAGACCGGTACGCCGGTCCAGCTCGAGATCACTTCCTCGATATCCGACGTCATCACTTCGAGCTCGGCCGGATTCTCCAACCCCGAGGCCATCTGCTCGAGGTCTTCCCGGCGGTCGATCTCGCGCTCGCGTAGGTAGACCGCGCGCTCGAAGTCCTTCTCCGAGATCGCCGCCTTCATTTCACCTTCGACCTGCCGCACCTCGGCCTCCAGCTGGCGCAGATTCTGGGTATCGCGCGCCCGCCGCAGCTTGACCTTGGCGCCGGCCTCGTCGATCACGTCGATCGCCTTGTCGGGCTGAAAACGGTCGGGGATGTAGCGGTCGGACTGCAGCACGGCGGCCCGCAGAGTGGCTTCGCTGTAGCGCACCTTGTGGAACGTCTCGTAGCGCTCCCTCACCCCATCGAGGATGCGGAACGTCTCCTCCGCCGTCGGTGGCTCGATTTGGATCGCCTGAAAGCGGCGCAACAGGGAGCGGTCTTTCTCGATGTACTTGCGATACTCGCGCAGAGTGGTGGCGCCGATGCAAGAGACCTCGCCACGTGACAGCGCCGGCTTGAGGATGTTCGCGGCGTCGAGGGAGCCTTCCGCCGAGCCGGCACCGATCAGGGAGTGAATCTCATCGATGAAGACGATCAGCTCGCTCGATTCCTGCAGCTCTTTCAGAATGCCCTTGAGCCGCTCCTCGAACTGCCCCCGGTACTTGGTGCCGGCGACGATCAACGACAGGTCGATGGCGACGATCCGCTTGTTGCGTAGAAAAATCGGGATCTCGTCGTCGGCGATGCGCTGGGCCAGGCCCTCGACGATGGCGGTCTTGCCGACCCCGGGCTCGCCGAGCAGGATGGGATTGTTCTTGGTGCGCCGCGACAGCACCTGAATGATGCGCTCGATCTCGACCTCGCGCCCGATCAGGGGGTCGAAGGCCCGTTGGGTGGCCAGCGATGTGAGATCACGGCCGTATTCGGACAGAAACGGCAGCTCCTTTTTCTGCTGCGCTGCCTCGCGCTCCCGGGCCACGGTCACCACCTCCTCGCGCACCGCGTAGAGGTCGAGGCCGGCATGGGTCAGGACTCGCATTGCCAGACTCGACTCGACACGCAGGATGCCGATCAGCAAGTGCTCCGAGCCCACCGCCGTATGAGCCATCCCTTCCGCCTCGTGTGCGGCGTAGGCGAGCACTTTCTTGGTCTCTTCGGAGAGCGGCAGATCGGCGGTGGAAGACACCCGCTCGACGAAAACCCGCTCGCCCTCGATCTCGCGCCGGATCTCGTCGGGCTTGACGTCGAAGCGGGCGAACAGGCTCATCACCGATTCTTCGCCCTCGCGCAATATGCCGAGCAGCACGTGCTCGGCTTCAATGACCCGGCTACCGAGCTTCGACGCCTCATAGCGGGCGAAGAACAGGGCTCGCCGAGCTTTCTCGTTGTATTTCTCGAACATGGGTTTACCGAAGGAGCGGCAAGCTCACGAACCGTATTATCCC
>JBCCGX010000513.1:0-7055 GCA_039029035.1 Acidobacteriota bacterium
GGGAATTGGTGTATCCTCCACCGCCAGGAGGATTTCGTGAGCGCAAACAGGCCCCGCAACCACATGATCTGGATCGGCCCGCTGCTCGGCTTTGCCAGCATCGTAAGCTATTTCATGGTCTTCGCGCGCTTCGCGGCGCTGCGTGACTTTCCCTGGGTCAACTTGCCGTTGGTCTTTCTCGGAGCGTTTCTCGCCGGTCTCGGGGTATGGCGTGCCTACGCTCGCCCCGAGGTATTTCGCGGCAAGGTGCTGGCGCCGTTGAGCCTGGCCCTGTCGTTGTTCTTCGCCGGCCTGTTCACCTTCTACATCTTTTCCATGAGCTACGCTCTGCCAGCCTCCGACGCGGCCCAGAGCCTCAGCCGGGCTCCCGACTTCACCCTCCAATCGAAGGATGGTCAAACGGTTCGCCTGAGCGACTATCGCGGTCGCAAAGTCGCCCTGGTCTTCTACCGCGGCTTCTGGTGACCGTTCTGCATCTCAGAGCTGCAAGGTTTGCAGTCACGCATCGCAGAGATCCGTGCCACCGGTGCCGACGTGCTGGCGATCAGCCCCGATCCGGCCGCCGCCACGCGCGAGAAGCTGGGTGCTTCCGGCATCGAATTTCCCCTTCTCGCCGATCCGGATCTGGCAACGATCAACGCCTACGGTGTGCGCCACCCGGCGGGCGGCATGGGCGGCGTCGATATTGCGCGCCCCGCTACGTTTCTGGTCGACGAGCAAGGCCGCATCATCTGGCGTGAGCTGACCGACAACTGGCGGATCCGCCTGCGGCCAGAGCGCCTGCTCGAGCAGCTACGGCAGTAGAACCTTCAACAGGGGCTCCCGTTCTGCCTGAACGCGCAATTCCGGCACGGCTTCGAGGGCCTTTCTCAAGCTGCTCCGAGCCGCTTGTAGGTCTCCCGCCTGGGCTCGAATTCGCGCCAGATCGTAACGCGCGAGAGCGAGGCGGCGAGCCAACTCCAGGCGCTCTGGCGCCAGCTCCACGGCACGCTCCAGTGCCGCCACCGCTTCGACGATCTTGCCACCGCGGCCGAGGCTGGTCGCGAGATTGACCCAGGCCGAGGTACGCCGAGGCTGCAGCCGGGCTAGCTCCATCCACTCGGTGGCCGCTTCGGCGTCGGCGCCGGTCCGGGTCAGAGCGATGGCGAGAGCACGATGGGACTCGGCGTCGTTCGGACGCAGCCGCACGGCGCGGCGCAGGCGGGGGATTGCGGCGCTGTCTTGCCCAGCGGCTAGGAGAGCCGCACCGGAGCGCGATAGAGCGAAGGGGTTGTCAGGATCTTCAGCCAGCGCTCGATCGAATTGACGGACGGCCTCAGCCTGGCGGCCAGCTTCGAGAAGCGACATGGCTCGTGACAGCAGATCCCATTGCAACAGGCGATCCTTGGGGTCTGCGAGACCCGGAGGCGGCTCGCCGGGGTCAGCACCGGCACCGACGTAGCCCAAGGTATGGAGCCGAGCCAAGGCCTGAGGATCGCCGAGGCTCGCGGCGACGGCGGCCGGACGCGCTTCGATCTGCCGTAGGAGACTTATGAGGCGACGGGCGACAGCACGTTTCTGATCGACCAGATTCCTCGATTCCTCCGGATCGGCGGCCAGATCGTAGAGCTCCGGCCGCGGGGCCGCGATCAGCTTCCACCTCTCGTGCTGGACCGCACGCAAGGGGGCCCAGCCGTAGGACAGCCAGGGGCGGCGGGATTCGCTGTAGGCCGGCCGCGGGCTCTGCGCCGCGCCGCGCAGCAGGGGCAGCAGACTGACGCCGTCCAGATCCTGCGACAGGGGCGCCAGGCCGAGCAGTTCGAGGGCAGTGGGGGCGAGGTCGATCAGGCGAACGGCGACGGCGGACTCCCCGGCCACGACCCGACCCGGGAAGTGGACGACCAGAGGGACCGCGAGGGTGCTGTCATAGAGGAAGAAACCATGGGTCTGCTCACCGTGCTCGCCCAGACTCTCACCATGGTCGGCGGTGAAAAGGGTGAGCACCTCACCTCGCTGCCCTGCCAGACCTCTCTGCCCCACCAGACCTTGGCGCAGAGTACCGATGGCCTGATCGACATAGCGTACCTCGCCATTGTAGGCACGGCGCGACTCGTCGCCCGCGGCGTCCTCAGTATTCGCAGCACCGGTAAACTGAGCGGGCGGAGTGTAGGGATCGTGCGGGTCATAATAGTGAACCCACAGGAACCACGGCTCGGGCACCCTGGCCAGCCAAGCGAGGGCAGCGGCCGTCGTCTGTTCTGCCGGACGCTCCAGGCGACCCCTCGAGCCCTCGGTGAAGGCATCGTCATAGCGGGCAAACCCGCGATCGAGACCAAACTCAGCGGCCAGAGGATAGCCGCTGACAAACGCCGCCGTGGCATAGCCACGTTGACCGAGGTGCTCGGCCAACGTGGGCAGCCCTGGCCCCAGGACCTGGCCATTGTCGCGCACGCCGTGACGCCGCGGGACCAGTCCAGTAAAGAGGGACACGTGGGCCGGTTGCGTGACCGGTGCCGGGGACACGGCGGCGGCGAAACGGAAGCCCTCTCGGGCCAGCCGATCGATGTTGGGCGTAACGTTGCGGCCCGCCACCCATCCCAGGGCATCGGGCCGCAAGGTGTCGACAGTGATCAGCAGAACATTGACCGGCGGTCCGGCCGGCTCGACGCCATCTGCAGGACGGCCTGCGAAACACCCGGCGACGACCCAGACCACACACCACCAACGAATCCGCACAGCAGCTCCGGTCCTCAACGTCACCTCTCTGCGGCACGGCCGGGGATCCCGAAGATCTCGGTAGGAGAGTCGACTCTCCTACCGAGATGAGGGAGCAGGCCGATCAGGGAATGGAGAACGCCCAACGGCTGACATCGCCGGTCTCGAAGCCGTCCTGGAAGACGACCGTCGGTCCGGCGCAGACGTTGGACTGGTTGTCCTCGACCTGCACGTTGACGTCGGTCACGGTCAGCTCGTCGAACCAGAAGCCATCCAGATGAAGACCAGGATCGGTACCATAGCGGATATCGAACTGGATGAACTCTCCGGCCAAGTTGGCCGCGTCGAGGGCGGCAGCGTCGAAGGTGCTGGTCGCCCAGCTCTGCGCCGAATCGGCCCAACCGCGCTGGTTGGCGGTGCCGCAGGTCCCGTTGGCGCCCATCGCGTTGTAGTCGCGGCCGGCGCTGGGCTCGACTAGGGTGCGACTGCCGCTGTCGAACTCGTAGATGCCGACGTTCGCCCGGTCGTACCAAGTGCCGGTTCCACCGTCGCCTTCGATGTTGAAGTTGGTCCACATCGTCATCGTCGAGCTCGGCGTCAGGGTCATCACCGGCGAGCGAATCTGATCGCATTGGTTGGCCAGAAAGCCGGAGGAAGCAGTGTAGAACGTGCTTCCACTGGCACCACCTCCGGTGGACGTCCGATCGAACGTGCCGGCGACAACGCTCCAGTTCTCAGCGTCAGCCTCGAAACTGAATGTTCGGCTGGCGAAGTTCTGCAAATCACTCTCGGTGCCGGGCACCGCCAGCTGAAGGTTCAGGGTCTTGATCGTCGGCAGCATCTCGGTACTGGTCACATCGAGCTCGAGAGTCACCACATCGCCGAGGGCCAGGCCGTCGGCGTAGAGGCCGAAGGTGCCCTGGGCAGTATCACAGGCCGACAGATTGCTCGCCAGCACCTGCGGCAGCGCCGAAGTAAACTGGATCTCCGGGTAATCTGGAGCCCGAACATCGACGATCTGGACATCGGTCTGGCTGCCGTTACCCAGATTGAAGAGACTCACCGCGACAGTCGCTTGCTCGCAATTGTCGAGGAAGGCATCGCCATCGCCCGAGACGAAGGACAGGGTGCCCGAGGCGGCAAAATCGAGTCCCAGGTTGGCCCCCGCAGTTGGGGTGGCCATGGCGCAGCTGCTGGCGGGACCGAAGCACGTATCGCCGTCGCCCATCGGCGTGACGATGTAAGAGTATTCGCGGCCATTCTTCAAACCCTCGTCGACATAGGAGGTGCCAGTGATCTCAGCGACGAGGATCTTGCCGAAGTCACAGCCGTGGACTCCCTCGGCGCGATAGACCCGGTAGCTGTCGGCTCCCGCGATGGCATTCCAGGTGAGCCCAACGCCGCGATCCCGAGCCGTGGCCGTCACCGACGGCGCGGTGGTCGGGGTGCCGGCGCAACCGCTGTCCGTCACCGTCGGCGTCGGGCAGGCGATGCCGTGGCGGCCGAAGGCGGCGCTGATCGCCTGCATGTGCGGCGTGCCGTTGTTCAGATTGCCGTCGTCGTCGTCCGCCGCCAGATAGCTGAGGTAGCCTCCGTCGGCGTTGCAGCCGTCGCCGGTGCCTTGGCCGGGGTTGCAGTTGAACCAGTTGCCGACCGCACCGGAGCCGACGAAGGTCAGCCGGGTGGCGAGCTCGCGCGCCGTATCCAAGCTCATGTTGTAGGGCGCGGCGACCAGGTCACGGTTCCACAGATCCCATACCGCCTCGCCATAGACGGCGCCCTCGCAATGGACCGAGCCGCCACAAGGACCGTTGGTGTTGCCCGGTCCGCATTGGTCGATGAAGGCGATGTCGTGCGGTTGGCCGGAGGCGCGATTGGCGAAGTCGATATCGCGCACGCCGGAACACTGAGTGCACGGATCGCCGTAGCCGCCGCAGTTGGCCCCCGGCCGAAAGTTGCGGCCGATGCACGAGGTGTTGAGGCGCAGCGAAGCATAGATATCAGCGATGCCCTCACCCGGGCTGGAGATGGTCGGCGTGGCGTCGGAGCCGTCCATCCCGTGGCCCCACTCGTGGACGAACACACCAGCGATCTCACCGGTGTTGCTACAGCCCCCACCGGAGGTGAAGAACGTCAGACCACCCGGGCCGCCGAGGGCATTGCAGTTGCCATTGTTGTTCATCGCCGACGGCAGCTGCATCTGCAACCAGATGTTGTCCGGCAGGTGGCTGCGGCCCCATTCGGCAGAACGGTTGAGCTCGTAGAAACCGGAACGGGCGGAATGGGTGTTGCCCGCTGACGCACCAGGCGGCACCACACAGTCGGTACCGCCGCTCATCCCCAGATCCAAGATGTCACCGCTGGTGGTCTCGTTGACCGTGCCGCAAGCATCGTTGATCTGAATGAAGGGACCGGCCAAGGCCGTCGTGATGTCGCCATCGACACAGGACAGCAGGTTGCCGCCCGTATCGGTGACGAAGTTGCTACCGCCGTTGGCCAGGTCGGCAAAGGGCATCGGGTATTGGACTTCGATGCCGTCCGGAGCAACGCCGTCGTTGGAGATCGGGTAGACGCCACCCTCGACCTCACGCGTGCTGGCGTAGTTGGCGGTGTCCTGGAAAGCTACGAGCTCGCCGCTGTGGGCATCGATCAAGGCTTCCCATTGACCGTGGGCATCGGTCGCCAGACCAGGGTTCAGCACCCAGACCAGGCGGTGGTTATAGCCGTCACCGATCGCGACCTCGGCAGCATTGACCCCCTTGGCCATCGGCACGATCACCAGGTCGCTCTTGCGCCAGGCGGCGTCAGCTCCGGCATCGCCAAGATGCTCCCGCGCACTGGCGATGGCCGCTTCCACCGTGACCTGCGGATCGAGACCAAGATCGACATCACCCCAGTTGCGAGCTCCGAAAAGAATCAAATTGCCGTGGCTGATCGAGGCGTTGACGAAAGCGCCCCGAACCCTCACCCCGTCAACCATCCGCGGCGCGTGAATCTGAATCAGATCGCCATCGCGACTGATCGTCACGTTACCGGGCTGCTGCAGCTCGGCAGCGGAGATGTTCAAGGCGTCTTGACGCTCGCTGACAAACCGTACGAAAGCTTCCCAGGCTCTCTGACGCAACTCGGCACGAGTCGCCGGCGCTTCCATGTCGAGATCGTCCCACCGCAAGGTGTTGCCGACACCGTCGCCAGGCAAGATCGGGTGCCGCGGCATCAAGGTCCCCCAACGACCGCCACGCGGATCCATGTAGGCGCTGTTCGGGGCGACACCGAGGCTGACGAGAGCTTGCGCCGAGTCGACGCTCGTCAGCTCGACAGCCGGTATGTAGTGGCTACCGATATGCAAGTCGGGAAGGCGAAACGCTTTGCCCTGTAGCGCCGAGTCGTGGCGCTCGACCAGAGCGGTCAACGGCAGAGCGACCGCCAAGGCGGCCATCAGAGAGATGATTTTGCAGGCGGAGTGGACTCTTCGGTGGTGCATCGGTCCTCCTCGGACGGATCTCGACCGTCAGAGACGGTTCGACGGTAGGGTGGGGCTGGCAGTCGGCGAAGGAAGACAGCGCAGCAGGCTGCATTCCTTCAAGGACGGCTGATAGGGATACCAGGATCGTAGCAGGGACGAAGTGCCTCGATCAAGGTTTGGGGCTCAGCCACCTACCAGCCAGATAAATCTCTTGTTGCAAAGGACTTAAATGCACGCCGCCGCGCGTCTTAGTCGACCCTGAGGCGGGACAGAAGAACGCCAGCCTGGGACGCCGCATCGGACCCTGGGGCGACTCGAATCACCTGTTCGAGAAACGACCGCGCCCGCACCTCGTCGCGCAGAGCGATAGCAACCTGGGCCCGCATCAACCACGGCAAGGGTAATTCGGGCCAAAGCTCGCAAGCCCGCGCCAGGTACTCCTCGGCCGTCGGGTCCTTTCGCGCCATCGCAATCTGCGCCAATCGCAACAGGACGGCGACCGATTCGACCTCGGCGTCGAGCGCCGCTTGTAGGGTTTGCAGTTCGGCTGCTGACCCATCGCGACGATGAGCCAGCTCCGCCAGGCTCAACCAAGCCTTGGCGAAGCGGGGATCTAGGCTGAGTGCGGCACGAAACGCCTCCTCCGCGGCGCCCAGGCGTCCCGCTGTCAGGTGTGCCTGTCCGAGGTGGTGGTGTAGGAACTCGAGCTGCGGATCCAGTTCGATTGCACGCTGAAAAGTGGCGACTGCCTGATCGAGTCGCCCCGCCGTCTGTTGCGCCGAGGCAAGGCGAACCAGGAAGGGAACATTGTCCGGCGAGCGGGTGTTGAGGTCGCTGAGAATCGCCAACGCCTGCACCGTCTGCCCGGCGCTGAGGAGCTCGCCCGCCTCGGCCA
>JBCCGX010000514.1:0-7044 GCA_039029035.1 Acidobacteriota bacterium
GATGTTCAGGCCGCCCTGGTCACGGGAGACACTTGTATCGGCCGCGGGGTGCGACCGGCCGAGCGCTGCCACGGTTGCGGCAAGAGCTGCAACGGGTTGCGCGACCTGAAAGCCTTCAGCCTGTTCGGCTCGAACCCGGCGATGCCGCAGCGGGTGTTCGCGAGCGATGGGCTCGACTGCTCCCAGGGCGACGGTCTGCTGGGCGCCGCGCCCCATTGCGAGAGCTTGATCGCGAGCACCGCATTCATGGATCTGGTGGAGCTGCTGCGGATCAACCTCGGAGACGACGAACTGGCCACCGAGATCGCCGAGCAGCTGTTCTACGGCTCCCTGCCAGGGCTTACCCAGGTGTTTCAGGAAGACAATGGAGTCACCGACGGGTGCAACCCAGGCAGCTGGTACAGGGCGCTGCTGGCGGCCGACGACGCCCTGGTGATCGACGACATCCAGCTCGGCGACAACAATCCGAACAACGGCACCCCGCACGGTTGCCTGATCTTCCAGGCCTTCGACGCCCACGGCATCGCCTGCTCGACACCGTTGACCTGTCCGCCCTGGCTCAGCGCCGGGCCGGACGTCGAGACCTGCGTCGGCACGTCGGTGACTATCGGGCAGCCGCAGCCGTCGTCGCGCACCATCTCGTGGAGCACCGCCACGCCGGGTGGGGTGATCCCCGGCCCGCAGAGTCCAGTGCTCAGCGTCACGCCGGATGCGATCGGCACGACGACCTACACCATGACGGCGACGCACCCTGGCTTCGGCGCGTCCTCCGATACGGTGAACGTGCGAGCCTATGGCTGCTACTCGAGCCTGGCCGAGGATTTCGAGGCGTCGGATCTGTCGACAACCTGGGAGGCGACGGGGCTCTGGCATCGGATCGATGACCACGAGATCTGCCCCAAGCCGTCCAGCGGCATGATGTACTTCGGCCTCGATACCTGCCATTACGAAACCTGCCGCGGCGCGCACGGCGATCTGATTTCAGATGTTATTTCGGTCCCCGCGACGCCGACCGAGGACTACCAGCCGGCTCTGACCTTTGACAGCTTGCGCGGCGTCGAAACCTACGTCCACCCGATCGCGACCGATCGAACCGAGGTGTGGATCGAGGAGTGGCCGGTGACCCCGACCAGCCGGTCCGATTTGCGCTGGGCCAGGAGCTCGGCCAGTGCGCTGCCGAGCTGCGACCCCATGCTAGGGGACTGCCCATATCCCGACACGGTGCTACCCATCTCGCTGGCGCCCTATGCGGGCCGCAACATCCGAGTGCGATTTCACTTCGACTCGCTGGACGCGGCACACAACCGCTACACCGGCTGGCTGATCGACAATGTCCTGATTCAAGAAGTCGATGAAGACTTGGTCAAGGGGGAAGTCTTGCCGACCCTGATGCTACAGAGCCCGGCGGAAGGCGAGGCCTTGGCCTGTTGTGCATGCACCGACTTCGTGATCGAGGCGCTCGACAGTTTCGGCACGGACATCAGTGATCAGGTGGTGTGGAGCTCCGAGGCCACCGGCCGACTCGGTAGCGGCCGCGGCATCCAGATGGTCCTGCCGCCGACCCGCCCGCCCGGTCCGGTGGATCCTCGAGTCGAGGCATTACCCTTGGAGCATACGATCACCGCCACCGTCGTCGATCGATTCGGGCAGACGAACTCGATCCAGTTCACCGTTGAGGTGCCGGACGATGGCCAGGCGTGCGGCCTGCTGTCGTTGACACCCGCCGAGTTGCGGCGGAACTGTGCCGCCGAAGATGATCGATAGGATGAATTCGGCATCAGCAGCAGGGCGCCAATCGGTAGGCAGGGTGTCAATTCTGAGTGCAGGTCTCGCCGAGCTCCCGCAGCAGGTCTTCGACTGCCAGAACCTCGTGGTCTTCGGGGCCGTGGATCTCGCGCAGCACCCGGCGGCTCTCGCAGAGCTCGATCACTGCCTCACGCCGCCGGCCCTGGTCGAGCAGACATGCGCCGAGGTCGGCGCGGGTCAGGGCAGCCCGGGAGCGGCCACTCGCCTGATCGGCGTCCGGCAGGGTCTGGCGGATCGCCAGGGCCTGGCGCAGATAGAGCTCGGCCTGCCGCGGCCGCTCGACGCGCCGCTCGAGGGTGCCGAGGCGCATGAGCGAGAAGCTCGCGTCCAGATCGTCGGCCACCGACCGGCTGATCGCCAGAGCCTTCGTGTAGGCGGCGCGGGCCGCCGCCGCATCGCCGGCATTGCGGTGCACGTCGCCGATTCCACGCCAGGCCAGGGGCTCGAAATGGGTGTTGCCATGGCGGCGGATTTGCTCGAGGGCCTCGCCATAGGTCGCCAGGGCGCGATCGGTCTGCCCGGCCTGCTTGTAGAGGTGGGCCAGGTTGGTCCGGTTGGTGACCTGGTTTTGATGGGCTTCGGGCAGGATCGTCTGATCGATCTCGATCACGCGCAGTCGCAGCTGCAAGGCTCCCTCGACGTCGCCGCGGTCGAGCAGCAGATCGCTGAGGTTGGTCATCGAGGCGGCCACCGCCTGGTTGAGATCGCCGAAGTGTGCTTGGCGGACCCTGAGTGCCCGGCGCAGCTAGGTCTCGGCCTCGGCGAGGCGCTCGAGGTCGTGGTAGACGTAGCCCAGGCTGCTGAGGGTCTCGGCGACCAGCGGTTGTCCGTCGCCGAGCTCCCGGCGGCGGGTGGCCAGGGCCTGGTGGTAGAGCTCGAGGCTGGTTTCGGCCGCGCCAGGCTCGTTATAGAGCGCCGTAGCGAGACCTTGACGGCTGGCGGCGACCTCCGGGTGATCGGGGCCGAAGAGGCGCAGGCGTAGGTCGAGAGCGCGACGAAAGAGCCCGGCCGCGGTCTTGCTGGCGCTCTCCAGGTGGGCCACGTCGCCGAGATGATGCCAGCTGGTGGCGACGTCGGCGTGCTCCGCGCCCAAGCGATCGAGCCGTTCGTCGAGCGAGCGCTGGAACAGCTCACGCGCTTCCCGGTAGCGGCCACGACCGCTGTAGACGCGGGCGATCACGTCGCGCATCTGGCTCAGTAGCTCGGGTTGATCGCGCAGCCGTCTCTCGAGCTGCGCGGCGCCTTGATCGAGCACCTCGAGCACCGTCGCTTCGTCGCCCTTGGCGACGTTGGGGTCGGCGCGCTCGAAGATCTCGGTCAGAAAGCCGGTCACCTGCTCGCTCTTCGCCGCCTCGCGTTGCGCGAGCTGCGCCGCTTGCTGGGCGCGCTGGGCGGCGCGTTCGGCGGCATCGCGCTGCTCGCCGAGGCGCAGGGTGTAGAACAACACCAAACCGAAGATGGTCAGCGCGACGGCCGCGGCGGTGACCACCGCGAGGCGATGGCGGGCGATGAATTTGCGTCCGCGGTAGGCCAGACTGTCGGGCCGGGCGCTGACCGGCAGGCCGGCGAGATGGCGCCGCAGGTCGTCGGCCAGATGCTCCACTGAGGCGTAGCGCCGTGCCGGCTCCTTGTGCAGGGCTTCGAGCACGATCGTGTCGAGGTCGCCGGCCAGACCGCGCCGCAGGCGCTCCGGGGTCCCTTCCCGGGTGGCACTGACCGCTTCCGGGATCCACTCGACGCCACCGGTGGTGTTGCGGGTGAGTACCACCTGGCTCGGGGGAAGTGGCTCGGCCTCGCAGACCCTGCGCTCGAGCTCGGCCCGGCGCTCGGCGTGGTGGGGACGGTGGCCGGTGAGCAGCTCATAGAGCAGCACCCCCAGGGAGTAGACGTCGCTGGCGATGTTCGCCGGCTCGCCGCGGATCTGCTCCGGGCTGGCGTACTGCGGTGTCAGCAGGCGCATGCCCGGCACGGTGGGGGCAAACATCGGGTCCGCCAGCTCGGGATCGAGTAGCTTGGCGATGCCGAAATCGAGCAGCTTCGGGGTGCCGTCCTCGCTGACCAGAATGTTCGACGGTTTGAGATCCCGGTGCACCACCAGATTGCGGTGGGCGTATTGCACCGCCGAGCAGACCTGCAGGAAGAGCTCGAGCCGGGCGCGGAGCGGTAGCCGATCGTGGTCGCAGAAGTCGACGATCGGCTCGCCCTCCACCCGTTCCATGACGAAGTAGGGCAGCCCTTCAGGGGTGTTGCCGCCATCGAGCAAGCGTGCGATGTTAGGGTGATCCAGGTGTGCCAGGATCTGCCGCTCCTGGCGCAGGCGGCGCAGGATCTCGGGGTGGTCGAGGCCGTGGCGCATGACCTTGATCGCCACCTGTTGGCGGTAGTGCTCGTCGTCGCGCTCCGCCAGGTAGACGCTGCCCATGCCGCCGCGGCCGAGGGTCTCGAGAATCCGGTAGGGGCCGATGTGCTCGGGGGCGGCCGCGTTGAGCACAGCGGCGGGGGAGACGTCGAGGGTGTCCGGCAAAGCATGGGGCGGGCGCTCCGATGGGGGCGCCGAGTCGTTTGAGTCGGCCGGTGGCTCGTGCTGGCGCATCAGCCACAGGGCGCCGGAAATCGCCGAGTCGATCCGCTCGCTGGCGCCAGTCTCGGCCGCCAGCAGCTCCTCGACATCGCGCCGCAGATCGGCGTTGCCGAAGCAGGCCTGGTCGAGAAACTCGACCCGATCGTCGGCCGCCTTGTCGAGCGCCGCGTGGAAGAGCTCCTGCGCCCGTTGCCAGTGGCCGGGCGAACGAGAATCCACCGAGGGATCACCCTCGAGCATAGGCCGACTCCGGTTGACCCATGGCGCGGCTCAGCCAGGCCCGAGCGACTCGTAGCTCGCGTTCGATCGTGGCGTGGGAGAGATCGAGCAGCTCGGCACTCTCGCGGATGGTCAAGCCGGCCAGGCAGCGCAGCTCGACGATACGGTACTTGCGTGCATCGAAGGCGGCGAGGTCACTCAGCGCGGTGTCGAGCGCCAGCGCCTCGATCAGTGCGTGCTCTTCGGCCGCGACGTCGCTGGCGGTGAGCAGCTCCTGCCCGCCGCCGCGCTTGACGGCGCGGCGCTGGCGGGCGAAATCCATCAGGATGCGGCGCATCAGGCGGCCGCAGAGGGCAAAGAAGTGCAGCCGCCCCTCCCAATCCACCGCCAGGTCCGCCAGGCGAACGTAGGCCTCGTTGACCAGCACCGTGGTCTGCAGCAGCACGTCGCGGTCGTACTCGCGGCGGAGCTCGAGATGCGCCAACCGGCGCAGCTCCTGGTGAACGATCGGGATCAGGCGGTCCCGCGCCTCGTCCTCACCAGCATGCCAACGCCGCAACAGATCGGTCAGCGCACCATCCTCTCCCAGGGACATCGGCCAAGGGTAGAAGCAGGCGCCGCCGTGGGTCAAATGCCTCGGATCGGTGGGACCGAGGTCATCGGTTGAGTGGCACGTCGCGGAACAGAGCTTCGTTCTCGATCAGCGGCCGGGTCGTGGCGTCGGCTCGCGCGTAGGCGAGGCGGATGCGCTCGGCGCGATCCGCCTCTTGCAATAGGGCGGCGACCTGGGCGCGTTTGAACAGGGCCATGGGGTAACCGGGGTGTGATTCGGCCACCTGATCCAGGCTTTCGCCGGCCTCGGCCGGCTGACGGTTGGCCAGGTAGCACACGCCGAGCTCGAGGGCGTGGGTGAAGTCGTTGCCCTGGATGGCCCGGGCGCGCTCGAAGGCGTCGATCGCCGCCGGTGTGTCGCCGGTGGCCATGCTGAGCTCACCGAGACGCGTGAGCTGGCCGGCAGCGGGCGCCAGGGCGACGACGTGCTCCTGCAGCTCGCGGGCGGAGTCGATGGCACCGCGACGCTGGCGGATCTGCACCAGGCTTTCCAAAGCCGGCAGGCGATCGGGCATCTGGGCCAGGACACTCCCCAGAAGGGCCTCGGCCTCGGCCCACTGGCCGGCGCGGAAGTGGTGCATACCCTGGTAGTGGCGCACGTCGACAGAGCTGGGATCGATCCCGCGGGCACGCTCGAAGTAGGCCATGGCCTGTTTCGCCCGGCCGGTCACCGAATGGGCGACCGCCAGGCGGACGGCGACCATCAGGTTGCTGGGATCCTGCTCCAAGACGCGCGCGAAGACCGGGATCGCCTGCTCGTAGGCCTGCTGCACGAAGAGCCCCGAGCCGTGATCGAGATCGGCGAAGAGATGGGTCATGTCTTTGGCGCTGGGCGCGTCCTCGCGGTATGCTGCCTGACCCTGCCAGTCGACATAGCCGAGGCTGGCGAGGCGCTGGCGATCCGCCTGGCTCAGGGGCTCAGCGGCGGCGCTGGCGGCGTCGGCCACCGGGTAGGCGCGCAGGGCGTCGCGCAACTCGGCGCCGATCTCCACCTCCCCGGCCAGGTTGCGCTCCTCCGCCGGATCGGCCTGCAAATCGAAGACCTCGATCGTACCGCTCTGGATCACCTTGAGTTGATCCCGAATCGCCACCACCTGGGGCTGCCAGCCGTATTGCAGGTAGGGCTTCATCGCCTCGGCCAGCACCGTCTCCGACCCGTCGCCGAGCAGATCGAGGGGTGCATCTCCATCGGCCCACGGATACCCGGCCCAGCCCGACAGAGTATCGAAGACCCGCCGGACGCTCACCGGCTCGTTGCGGACCCCGGCCTCGATCCCGCGGCCGGCGGCGATCAGCGGCACCCGTAGAACCCCCTGGTAGAGCAGGTTGCCGTGCAGCGCTTCGCCGTGGTCACCGCGGCCCTCGCCATGGTCGCCGGCGACCAGGAGGCGCCAGGCACCATCACCGACCTGGGTTTCGAAGCCGGCGAGCAGACGGCCGACTTGGCTGTCCATGTAGGCGACCTCGCCGAGGTAGGGGTCGGCGGCGTAGTCGCTACGAAAAGGCTCCGGTGGATGGTAGGGCTCGTGGGGATCGAAGTAGTGGACCCAGAGAAAGAACGGTGCCTTCTGTCGGCTCAGGTAGGCCAGGGCGCGGTCCGTCGTCACCCCGGCGCGGCGCTCGGCCGCGCCGCCGAGCTCATCGTCGTAATGATCGAAGCCCCGCGCCAAACCGAAGCGGCTGGCCAAGGGCAGGCCGGAGACGAAAGCGGCGGTGGTGTAGCCCAGCGTCTGCAGGCGGCTGGCGAGGAGGATCTTGTCGTCGCCGAGGCGACGCGCGTTCTCGTGGATGCCGTGCTCCGCCGGGTAGAGCCCGGTGAGCATCGA
>JBCCGX010000515.1:0-7042 GCA_039029035.1 Acidobacteriota bacterium
GGAGTTGCGGCGCAGGGCTTCCAAGAGGGTTGTCTTGCCGGCGCCGTTCTCGCCCGCCAGCCAGATGCGGCTGTTGCGCTCCACCACCAGGTGCACGTGGTGGAGCAGGGCTTGGCCCGAAGCCGCTCCCCCGGCGTACAGGACCTCGGTGTCGAGAGTGAGCAGGCGGCAATTGGGGGCGGGCTCGAAGTCGACGAAGAGGGATCGTCCGCGAGCCCTCTCGAAGTGGAAGGTTGCGTTGTGCTCTTGCCGCTGCTCCAACCGATGCCGCAGCACCTCCACCTGCCGACCGAGGCGCTGCTCGGCCGACTTCACCCGATTCTTCGCCGCCATGGTCCTGGCGTCGTGATCGCGCGGCCCTTTCATCCGTCGGCGGGTGCTGATCTTGCTCTCCGCCGAGCGTTGATGGCGCCGTGTGTCGGCCAGGCGGCGGCGGATCTTGCGCTCCTCCTTACGTCCTCGCTCGTAGGCGGCGCGGTAGTCCTGTTCTTCTGCCGTCCACAAGGCTTGGGCGGCGGAGTAGGGACCGGGCCAGAGGCGCAGGTTGGCGTGGTGGAGTCGCAGGGTCGCGGTCGTCAGCTCATCGAGCAGGCGACGGTCGTGGGACACCAGCAGGCCGATGCCGTCGAAATCGGCCAGCGCGCAGGTCAACAGCTCCCGCGCCTCGACGTCGAGATGATTGGTCGGCTCATCGAGGAGCAGGATGTGGGGTTCGCTCCACAGCGCGGCGCCGATCTGCCAGCGCTTGCGCTCACCGGGTGAGAGGGTCGGCCAGCGTTCGAGGTCGTCGACCTCGAGGCGCAGGCGTCCCTTGAGCCGTTGCGCCGGGCCGTCCCAGGCCCAAGCCAGGGCGGTGACGTCGTCCGTCAAGTGTTCGACACGCTGCTCGCAAAGCACCACACGAGCGCCCGGCGGCTCGGTGCGCAGTTGCCCTTGGGTCGGATCCAGGGCGCCAGTGATCAGGCGCAGGAGGGTCGATTTACCGCAGCCGTTGGCACCGATCAGGCCGGTCCAGCGACGGTCGAGGTGCAAGGTGGCCTCGGTGAAGAGGGCAACACGATCGGAATAGGCAAACGAAAGGTTCTGCAGATGTAGGGAGAGCATGCCGCTCCTGAGTCGGGATGCTCGCGTGGGTCTGGTGGACCAGGGCCGGGGTGTCCGGCGCGCAGCATCGGGTGGCCGTTCTAGGGCTTCGAGACTCAGGATTTATTGCGCAACCCGTTATCTCCCTTGAAGTCGCACGTTCGCCTACTAGCCAAGTATCTCGCGTTGGGTGTCGTCTGGCAAGCGACGAAAATCTGGTCCCCTCTCCCCTTCCTTGGGGAGAGGGTTAGGGTGAGGGGGTGATCAGGAGTCGCCTTCGATCGACAGCAGCTCGACCTCGAACACCAGGGTGGCGCCCGGCGGAATGCCCGGCCGGCCTTGGTCGCCGTAGGCGATGTCGGAGGGGCAGGTCAGCTCGCTCTTGCCGCCGACCTTCATCAGCTGCAGACCCTCGGTCCAGCATTTGATGACTTGGTTGAGGGGAAAGCTGGCCGGTTGACCGCGATCCACTGAGCTGTCGAAGACGGTGCCGTCGCGCAGCGTGCCGTGGTAGTGGACGGAGACCTTGTCGGTCGCGGCGGGGCTGGCGCCGGTGCCGGCGGTGATTTCGCGAATGATCAGCCCGGACTCTTTGCGCATCGCGCCTTCCATGGCGGCTTTCTTGGCCTGGAATTCAGCCGCCTTTTCCTTTTCGCCTGCGGCAGCCTGAGTCATCCGTGCCTGGGCGAAGGCTTGAATCTTAGGGGCAAATTCTTGCATCGCGACCTTCGGCTCACGTCCCATGGCGCTGTCGTCGAGGCCTTGCTTGACAGTAGCGAGCTCTTCCGCGCTGAGCTTCAGCTGACCGAGGTTCTGGCCGACCATGATGCCGAGGGCGTAGAGGGTCTTCTTATCGTCGGTGTCGAGCTCTTCGGCGGACGCTTGCGCACCGGGAGCAAGGATGAGCAGCGCCCAGAGGAGGGACAGGGCGGTTCGGTAGAGGGAGGGGTGAGATTTCATGGGGCTCCTTGGGGGTGGTGAAGAGGTTTCGTGCAAGCAGCCTACCGTATCAGCCTGGTCGCGAGCTGTCGAAGTCGCTCCGTGGTGAGGAGAACTGGCGGTTGGATCGGATCCGGCATGCGCTTTGCCTAAGAGAGAGGTCGCAGACGACGAACAGTCGGTTAATGCGACCAACACCGCGTCAATTTGACACTTGGAGGACCGACCACAGGCCCGGTCTGGCAGGTCCCCTACGGAGAGAACTGTGATTCGAGGTGGTTCCAAGGCTCCCCTGGCGTTCGGGCTGACGGCATTCGTGACGCTCGCCGCGACGCCGGCCGTGGCACAACCGACGCCGGCTCTAGCGCCTAGTGCTACGACGACCGCCTCGTCGGCGGATTTGCCTTCTCTCTTCACCCGTTTCAACATTCGTCCGATCGATCCGCCGTCGGCGGCGAGCGATTTTCGCCTGCCCGACCTCGCCGGGGGCGAGTCGTCGTTGTCCGACTACTACGGCAGCTGGGTCGTCCTGACCTTCTTCGCCACCTGGTGCGGACCCTGCCGCAGTGAGTTGCCGACTCTCGAGACCCTGCATCGGCAGCGTGCCGCAGATGGCATCGTGGTGCTCGGCGTGTCGATCGACGACCCCGGAGCGCCGCTCCAGGACTTCGTCCGCCAGCTGAAGCTGAGCTTTCCGATCCTGTGGGACAAGACTCAGCAGATCGGCGCCACCTATCGCGCCTCATCGATTCCGATCAGCTACCTGGTGAGTCCCGAAGGGCAACTGGTCGGCGTCTCCCGCGGCTCGCGCGATTGGGCGGCCTTGTCGCCGATGTTCGATGGGGCGTTGCAGGCGGTGCCGGCGACGCTGACCCTGGAGCCGTCACCGGACGCCTACGCCGATGCCGCCGAGCCGGTGGCCACCCCGTCGGTCAGCGACCCGCCGACGGCGGACGTCTTCTTACGCACCGAGAAGCCGAAGGTCGGCAAGCCTTTCCAGCTCGACGTGGTGCTGCATTGGGCGGGGAACTTTCAGGAGTATTTGCCCCATCCACCCGAGATCCTGCTGCCCGAAGGCGTGGTCCAAGAGTCGGTGACGGCCGAGACCTCGAGCCGTGATGGCCGCAACCAGCTGACCTACCGTGCCACCCTACGAGCCGATGAGCCCGGCAAGTACGCCCTCGATCCGGTGGAGGTACGCTACACCCCGCGTTTCGAGTCGACGCCGGTGGCCGGCCGGGTGCTCGGCCCGACGGTGGAGGTGGTGGCACCGACCATTCTGGGCTTGGCGCCGGTCGCCTTCGCCGGTAGCGTCGCTGGCCTGGCCTTTTTGGGTGTGGCCGGCTGGGCCGTCGGTCGCAAGCTGCGCGCCGCCCGGCAGGAGACCCCTTCGCCGGCTGTGGAGCTCTACGACGAGCTGCACGCGGCCTTTGAAGAGGCGCGCAAGAAACGCCTGGCCGGCGATGGCGCAGGCCACCTTTTGGGCCTCGCCGAGGTCGATCGCCGGCTGCACGAGCTGGCCGGTGAAGCGCCGCCCGACGACGCGGCGCAGGCGGAGCTCGATCAGGCGGTGGAGCGCGCGCGCTACGGCGGCGAGGTGCCGCCGGCGGAAGAGCTCGAAGCCTTGCAGCGCGGCATCGAGCGCCGCTTGCAAGCGCTGCGGCCGGATCCCGAAGGCGACGCGCGCCAAGGCTTGAAACTCAAAGATTGAGCGACTCGAACATCCCTGGAGGAGATAGATGACGACCGCAACCGAAACCGCAACCACAGCGACCGCAACCGCAGCGACTCAAGCCAAGGACCTGGCGCCGGAGATCGAGGCGCAAGCGCAAAAACTCCAAAGTCTGCGCGACGAGATCGGCAAAGTGATCGTCGGTCAGAGCTACATGATCGACCGCATCCTGATGGCGCTGATCGCCGATGGCCACATTCTGGTGGAGGGCATTCCGGGCCTCGCCAAGACGACGGCGATCAAGACCGTCGCCGACGCCATTCATACCGGCTTTTCCCGCATTCAGTTCACCCCCGATCTCCTGCCGGCGGACCTCATCGGCACCGAGATCTACCGCCCGCAAGATCACGACTTCGCCCTCAAGAAAGGGCCGATCTTCTCCAATCTGGTGCTCGCTGACGAGATCAACCGTGCCCCGGCCAAGGTGCAGTCCGCGTTGCTCGAGGCGATGCAGGAGCGCCAGGTGACGATCGGCGACGAGACTCGCGATCTGCCCGATCCCTTCTTGGTTCTGGCGACCCAGAACCCGATCGAGCAGGAGGGGACCTATCCTCTGCCCGAGGCCCAGGTCGACCGCTTCATGCTCAAGCTCAAGGTCTCCTATCCTGACAAGTTGGAGGAGAAGGAGATCATGCGGCGCATGGCGAGCCGCCACCGGCCGCAGGTGGAGTCGGTGCTGACGCCCGAGGATATCAAGGCGATGCGCGGTATCGCCGATGCGATCTACCTCGACGAGAAGGTCGAGGATTACATCGTCGAGATCGTCTTCGCCACCCGCGAGCCCGGGCTCTACAAGCTCGAGAAGCTCGACAAGCTGATCGAGTACGGCGCCTCGCCGCGTGCCACCATCTATCTGGCGCAGGCGGCGAAGGTCCAGGCCTTCATGTCGGGTCGCTCCTACGTCACCCCGCAGGACATCAAGACGATCGGCCCCGACGTGCTGCGGCACCGCGTCCTGATCTCCTACGAGGCAGAGGCCCAGGACCTGACCTCGGACGACATCGTGCAGGAGATCTTCAACACCGTCGATGTGCCGTAGCTGATCATGGGTTGGTTCACCAACAACGACAGCGCCGCCGAACAGGAGGACGCCGCCCTCTCGCCGGAGCTCTTCGCCAAGATCAAGGCGATTCAGATCCGCACCCAGCGGGTGGTCAACGACGTCTTCGCCGGCGAGTACGAGAGCGCCTTCAAGGGACGCGGTATGGAGTTCGAGGAGGTGCGGGAGTACCGCGCCGGCGACGACATCCGCCACATCGACTGGAAGGTCACGGCGCGCATGGGGCACCCCTATGTCAAGGTGCACCGCGAGGAGCGCGAGCTGACCGTGATGCTGGTGGTCGACGTCAGCTCCTCCGGCGCCTTCGGTACCGGCGCCAAGCTGAAGAACGAGGTCTCCGCCGAGCTCGCGGCGTTGCTCGCCTACACGGCGATCAAATCCAACGACCGGGTGGGGCTGCTGATCTTCACCGATCACATCGAACGCTACATCCCGCCAAAGAAGGGCAGTGCCCACGTCTGGCGGGTGATTCGCGAGATCCTCAGCTTCCGGCCGACGCGCCAGGCGACCGACATGACCGGCGCCTTCGAGTACCTGTCGAAGGTGCTGCGCCGGCGCTCGGTGATCTTCGTCATCTCCGACTTTCTCGACCAGGGCTTCGAGGACCGGCTGCGCATCGCTGGCCAGCGGCACGACGTGACGGCGATCTCGGTCGGCGACCGGCGCGAGGCCGAGTTGCCCTCTATCGGCATTCTCGAGCTCGAAGACGCCGAGACCGGCGAGACCATCCTGATCGACACCTACGACAAGAACACCACCCGCGGCTTCCAGGTCCTCTCCGGCGAAGCACGCGGTGAGCGCAAGACCCTCTTCCGGTCCTCCGGCGTCGGCCAGGTCGAGATCCGTGCCGACGACGAGGACTATGTCGAGAGCCTGGTGCGCTACTTCCACTTCCGCGAGACCCGCCGCTGAGCGCGGTTCAGGCGCGACCGATCCGAGACAGAGGCATCCCCGCCATGGAATTGAGATCCCCACCAACCCCGCCGCCGGCCCCAGCACGCGATGTCCTCGTGCGCGGCCTCCTCGTCGTCAACCTCGTTGGCCTGATCGCCCTGGCGGCGCTGTTCTTCACCCGCGGCGGTGGCAGCTTGGCGGCCGATCCGCAATCGGCAGAGCATGCGCGCCAGGTCGCATCGAAGCTCAAGTCAGCCGGCGCCCTGGACGAGGCAGCGGAGCTCTACGAGATCTACCTCGAGACCACCGATGCACCGGCCGAGACCCGCGCCAGTGTTGCCTACAGCCTCGGCAGCACCTACCTCGACAGCGGGCGCTACGAGAGTGCCCTGCGCTGGTTCTACGAAGCCGAGTCGGTGGGCGTGGGCGAGTTGCAGGACCAACTGGCGAAGAAGATCGTCCACACCCTGGAGCGCCTCGGTCGTTACCACTCTGCCAAGGCGGTGCTCGACTCCCGGGTAGCCCTCGACCCTGGCGATCCGGCGGCGCGCTCGAAAGATGATCCGGTGGTCGCCAAGATCGGCGAGGAGGAGGTCTACCGCTCCCAGGTCCTGCGCCTGCTCGACGATCTGCCGCCCGAAGCGGCGGCGCAATTCGGCCCCGCCCAGCACGGTGAGCTGCTGAAGAAATACGTCGCCGACGAGCTTCTGTGGCGCAAGGCGGTGAAGCTCGAATACGACAAGGATCCGCAGGTGCGCCGCGGCTACGAGGCGCTGCTCAAGCAGATGGCGATCTCCAAGATGATCGAGAAAGACGTCGTGCCGAACATCCGGATCGACCCGGCCGACGTGAAGAACTTCTTCGAAGCCAACCGTGCACGCTACGAGAAGGAAGGCGAGACCCTGGAGCAGATGCCGCCCGAGGTCGAGCGCGATTACCGCATGTCGAAGGTGCAGACCGCCTACCAGGAGATGATCGAGTCCGAGCTCGCTACTGAAGATGTCGACCTCTTCCCGGAGAGGATGTCTGATGGGTAGGTTGGCGCTTTTTGGAGCCGCCTCGCTCCCGAGGTCGAAACCCCGGGCTACGTTCTTCGGTCCCTCTGGGACCAAAGCCCCGGCGGGGCGCGAGTCCGTAGCCTGGGATTTGAATCCCAGGCTGTCGAATCCCAGGCGTTCGGGAGCGAGTCAGGCCGCCTCGCTCCCGGGGTTGAAACCCCGGGCTACGCTCTCTGGTCCCTCCGGGACCGGAGCCCCGAAGGGGCGGCAGCGTTTAGCCCGGGGCGCAAGCCCCGGGTTGGCGGGATCCCGGTGGGCAAGCCCCGAAGGGGCGAC
>JBCCGX010000516.1:0-7022 GCA_039029035.1 Acidobacteriota bacterium
AACGGCTTCGACTCCGAAACCGACGAGCAGACGGCGTTTCTCGAAGCGACCTACGACTTCGAGGTCGGCTCGGCACGCACCATCGTCGGCGCCAGCTACGAGGTCACGGACTTGTCCGAGTCGGACTTCTGGACGGGCCAGTTTGGCTTCACCTTCGAATGCGGCTTCGCCTTCTACCTAATCGAGATCGATTACACGACCGGTGCGGTCTTGAACCGCGACCATCCGTGCTTCGTCGAGCGCCAGCACAATCTGTCGGGAGACACCGAGAACACCTTCACCGCCGCCTTCGCCCAGACCGAGATCCCGCTCGGTGATCGGCTCAAGCTCACCCTCGGTGCCCGCTGGGATGACTTCGAGCGCGAGACGGTGCTCATCACCGGCCCCGAGCGCATCGTCCAGCCCCAAGTGGTGGACTCGGCGGATCACATCAGCCCGAAGCTGTCGATGGTCTTCGCGGCGACGCCGGAACAGACAATCTACTTCAACTTCGGCGAAGGCTTCAGCTCCAACTTCGGCCCGGTCTGGCAGTGGGACCCGAGCGCCTTCATCCGCGACACCCGGCCGACGACCCTGCGCAATTTCGAGCTCGGTACCAAGGGGTTGGTGGCAGACGGCAAACTGTCCTACAACCTCTCTCTGTTTGCGATCGAGCAAGAGGACCGAATCGTCTTCGTCACCAATCCGGAGGCCTTTACCGACTTCACCGCGCCCTCGACCATTGCCACCACCGGCCAGCGCTTCGAGAGTCAAGGGCTCGAAGCCACCGCCGCCTACCGATTCGCGCCGGGTAGCAGTCTCGAAGCGCGCTACAGCTACGTCGATGCCGAGTGGGACGAGTTGGTAGTGAGTACGTTCTCCGGTCCCCTCGACCTGTCCGGCACGACGCCCACCGGCGTTCCCGAGAACATCTTCTACCTCGAGTGGCGCCAGCGGCTCGGCAGTCGCTTCGACGCCGGCCTCTCGTGGGAGCTCTACGACGACTATGCCCTGACCCAGGACAACAACTTTGAGGGGGGGAGCTACGACCTGCTGAACCTGAGCCTTTCCTACCGTCCGGACTTCGCCGCCATCGAGCGCATCCACCTGGCGGTAACCAATTTGCTCGACGAGGACTACGACTTCCTCTTCGGCGGCAGCCGCACCGCGGTCACCAACGCCGTGCCGGGCGTACCGCTGCAAGCGCGGCTGTCGGTCAACTGGGCCTTCTGACGCATGCTGCAAGACCTTCGCCTCGCCGTCGCCAGCCTGCGCCGAGAGAGTCTGCTCTCGGCGTTGGTGGTGTGCATCCTGGCCGCCAGCCTCGGCGTTCACACGGCGGTGTTCAGTCTCGTCAACGCTGCCTTCTTCCGTCCGTTGCCCTATGCGGATGCGGAGCGGTTGGTCGTGATCGAAAGCGTTTCGACCAAGACCGGCGGCGCCTACGGCCTTTCGGTGACTGACGCCGACGACTATCGAGCTGAATCCGATCTGCTCGACGAGGTCGGTGCCTACACGGCTCGGCGCGACAACCTGATCGCGCCGGACGGCCGCGTTGCGTCGGTGCCGTCGGCCTTGGTCACCGCCGGGGTTCTGCATGCCACTGGTGTGCGGCCGATCCTCGGCCGTATCTTCGAGGCTGAAGATGACCGCCAGGGCAGCAACAGTTTCAAGGTGGTGATCAGCCACGGTCTGTGGCGCGGCCGTTTCGCCGGCAATCCGGGGGTGCTCGGACAGACCTTGCAGACGTCTCTTGGCACCTTCGAGGTGATCGGCGTCCTGCCGCCTGGCTTCGGTTTCCCCGCAGGAGCCCAGCTGTGGCTTCCCTATCAGAGCTGGATCGATACCCAGGACAGTGGCGATACGCGGGAAGACCAGCGAGCCCTACGCTGGACCCTGGGGCTCGGACGTCTGGCCGCCGACAGGAGCCTCGAGGTGGCCCAGGCCGAGATCGACGGCCTCGCTGCGTCTCTTGGCGAGCGTTTCCCGGAGACCAACGGTGACTGGCGGCCCCGTCTGGAGCCCTACCGAGAGCACACCACCGCTGGCATCGCGCCCCACTTGCGCTCCCTTTTCGCCATGACCTGGGTCTTCATGGCGCTCGCTGCGGTGAATCTTGCCGGCCTGCAACTGGCGCGCAGCGTGGCCCGCACCGCCACCTTCTCCTTGCAACTGGCGCTCGGCGCCCGCGGGCTCCGGCTCGGCCGCCAGCTGCTCTTCGAGACCTTGCTTCTGGCTGTACCCGGTGCCTTGCTCGGCTTGATGTTGGCGCAGACCCTGCTGGCCTTGTTGCCGCGGTTGGTCCCGGCCGACTTGCCGGCCTGGCTCGACGTTCGCCTGGGCTTCGCAGAGATCGGCTTCGCCGCCGGCGCGGCGCTCGCCGTGGCGTTCGTCGCGGGGCTGGCGCCGCTCGTTCTGGGCTGGCGGCTCGACCTGCGTTCGTTGCTTGCCGGCCGCACCGCTTCGGCGGCCAGGGGCGGCCGTGTGCGACGTATGTTGGTGATCGCCGAAGTGGCCTTGGCTGCCGTGTTACTGGTCGCCGCCGGCCTGCTGGCGCGCTCCTTCAGCACCCTGGAGCGCATCGATCCGGGCTTCGCCGCGGAGCGAGTCGTTTCGGTCGAAATGTCACCGCAGTACCCGGGCTCGTACCTGGAGCAGACCGACGCCCTGGCGGCGCTCTACTGTCGCCTGCAGGCGAGCCTGCTCGAGGTGCCCGGCGTCACCGCCGCCGGCGCCACGACCTATCTGCCCTACCTCGACCGCGATCGGCGGCTGGTGAAGCTCTTGGCCCGTGGTGGTGAAGGCGAGGACGAGCTCGAACGCCAGGCGCCGATCCTGACCGTCGACGTCACGCCGGGCTACTTCGAGTCGATGGGCATTCCGATCGAACAAGGGCGCGATTTTGCCTGGTCCGATACCCGCGACGAAGGGCTGTTGATCATCCTCAGCCGCCGTGCCGCGGATCAACTCTTCCCAGGTCAGCCGGCGATCGGCAAGGAAGCGCGCGTCTCGAACGACGCGTGGGCGCGGGTGATCGGCGTCGTCGGCGACGTGCGCTACGACCCGCGAGAGTCCGATTTCGGCGCTGAGCTCTACTATCCGATCACCCAATACAAGGCCTGGCGGCAACGCTTTGCGGTGCGGCTCGAAGGTTCACCGGAAGCGCTGGTTCCGGCGGTGCGCGAGGTCATCGAAGCGGCGGCGCCGGAGACCGGCGTAGTCGAGATCCGCAGACTCCGTTCGATTCTCGACGAAACGCTCTGGCAGTCACGCTTGCTCGGTCGGCTGGCACCGCTCTTCGCCGCGATCGCCTTGCTGCTAGCCGTTCTCGGGGTCTACGGTCTGCTGGCGCACGACCTGGCGCAACGGCGTCAAGAGCTGGGGCTGCGGGCGGCGCTCGGCGCGCCCCGTAGCACGCTGGCGCGACTGGTGCTGTCCTGGGGGGTGCGGCTCGTCGCCTGGGGCGTTCTCGGCGGTGCCGCCTTGAGCCTGGTGGCGGCGCCGGTGCTCGCGGCGTCGCTCTTCGGCGTCGGCTCGCGAGATCCGGCCAGCTTTACGCTGGCCATCGTGGCCCTTTTTGCCGCTGGCACCGCGGCCTGCCTGGCACCCGCTTGGCGCGCGACGCGCGTCGATCCTATGGAGCCTTTGCGCGAGGGATGAGCCGATGAAGCACCTGGCAATCCTTGGCGCCGATCCCCTACTGATGGAGATTTCGGTCCATCTCCACCGCGCGGGCTTCGCTATCACCTTGCTCCCCGAGTTGCCCGAGCGCGCCGATGGCGCAGGACGGCATGGGTTCCGACGGGCCCTCTCCTCGCCGGATCTGGCGCTGGCCTCGACCTCTCACATCGAAGAGCTGGTCGGCTTGGCTTCGGCGGCCGAGTCTTACGCCTTGTCCTGGTTGTTCCTCTGTGGCGGCTCGCTGGATGATGCCGGCGGAGACCTCACCACCACCGCTTATCGGGCCGGGGCGCTCGCCGTCCTTCCCCCGGGCTCGTCCGCCGATCTGGTCGTCCAGACGGTCGATCGATCGATCGGGTCGCTGACTGTGCAGGACCGCACGCGCAGACGCCGGCCTCTTCGGCGACACTATCGCGCGGGGGAAGCGATTCCTTTGCGCGTCGACGAAATGCTGCGCATTGTCGATGGCGTCGTGGCCCAGGTCGTCTGGCACGAGGACGGTGGCGAAGGTCTGGTCGGGCTGTGGGGGGAAGGGGACCTGCTCTCGGGGCATCCCGAAGACGACTGCGGCGTGGCATTGCGTGCCCATACGGACGCTGCCGTCGAGGTCGACCGACTCGCTGCCGGCGGTGATGCCTTCGAGCGCTTGCTGGCGCGTGTTCGCCGGCTCGAGGCCTGGTCGAGTGTGCAGTCGCGGCAGAGCATGGACCAACGGCTGCTCGGCGTGCTGGTCTTGCTTGCTGAGCAATTCGGCGAAGCGTGCAGCGAAGGCACACTGATCGACGTCCGTATCACCCACGCTCAGCTGGCTGCTGCGATCGGTGCGACCCGTGCCACCGTTACCCGATTGCTCGGCCCGATGCGCCGCAACGGCTTGGTCCTGACGGTGCCCTCCGACACGGGGGAGCGCTTTTGCCTGCCGCAATGGCAGGGCGGCCGCGGCATGGACGTCGGCCGTCGCCTGGCAGTGAACGGCCGCTGAGCGGGAGCCGAACCAATGATGCTGCGCCCGCGGCTGCTCGGACTACTCACCGAAGCCCCCCTGAGGATCGGTGCTGTCGTCGCCTCTGGGCTTGCTGGGCTCGCCGTCAGTGTCGCCCAGGGCTGGCTCGGCGCTCGGGCTCTCGAACCGATCCTGGGCGGCGAGCCGTGGCAGGTCATCGTTCCCTTTCTCATGGGTATCGGGGGGCTGATCGGGGTGCGAGCGATGCTGCGAGTGGTTCGTGACGCAGTTTCTGCGAGCGCTGCCGGTACTGTGAAACGACGTTTACGCGGCCGTCTCTATCGACATCTGCTGCTTCTGGGACCCGGCTTCCTTGCCGAGCGCAAGAGCGGCTCGCTGCAGGCCACGATGGTGGATGCGGTCGAGGCGCTGGAGGGCTACCTCGGCGTCTACGTACCGCAGGCCCTGGTGACACTCATCGGCACCCCGATGGTTCTGGGGTTCCTCTTCGTCGTCGATCCACCGGTTGCCTCCGTGGTCGTCATCGCGTGGGTCGCTGCGTTCGCGGCGCCGCCTCTGTGGGAACGATTGCTCGGTGAGCATGGCAGGCGGCATTGGCGTGCCTACACGGATCTTGCTGCGACCTTTCTCGACAGCCTGCGGGGTATGAGCGTGCTGAAGGCCTACAGCGCCAGTCATCGGCGAGGGGTCGAGCTCCACGGGCAAGCGGTGACCCTCTATCGCGAGACCATGGCCCAGCTCTCGGTTTCGATGCTGCGCAGTGGTTGGAGCCAACTAGCGACCGGTGTCGGCACGACGGTCGCCATCGGTTATGGCGCGTTGCGTGTCGTGAGCGGTGAGCTGAGTCTGACCGATCTCCTGTTGTTGCTCTTTCTGTGCGGTGTTTGCTTCGAGCCCTTGCGGGAGCTCGAGATGCACTGGCTCCGCGGCTATGCCGGGGTCACCGCGGAGCCGCATCTGTTCGCGCTTCTCGACACCGAGCCCAAGGTCGACGAGCGGACCGACGCACCGGCGCGCACGTTTCGTCAAGCACCAGCAGTGCGTTTCGAGTGCGTGAGCTTTGCCTACCAACTCGATCGTCAGGCCTTGACGGATGTCTCGTTCACCATCGCTGCCGGTGAGCGGGTCGCTGTCGTCGGGCCTTCGGGAGCCGGGAAGTCGACCCTCGTAGCGTTGCTGCTGCGCTTTTTCGATCCGCAATCCGGACGTATCACCTTGGGCGGGCACGACCTGCGCGATCTTCGTCTCGAGGATCTGCGCCGGGCCACGGCCTGGGTTTCTCAAGACACCTTCCTGTTCCCGGGCTCCCTCGAGTCGAATCTCACCTTGGGGCGGCCCGACGCCACGCGGCAGGAGGTTACCGACGCTATCAAGGCAGCGGGGCTCAACGACTTCGTAGCTCGCCAGCCCCAGGGGCTCGAGACCGAGGTGGGGGAGCGCGGCTCGACGCTGTCCGGCGGCGAGCGACAACGGCTGGCGATCGCCCGGGCCCTGATCAAAGACGCTCCGTTGCTGGTCCTCGACGAAGCGACGTCGGCGGTCGACAGTGCTGGCGAGGCGGTGATCCACGAGGCCTTGGCACGCCTTGGCGAAGGACGCACCACGTTGATCATCGCCCACCGGCTCTCGACGGTTCGCGATGCCGACCGCGTGCTCGTGCTCGACGACGGTCGGCTCTCGGAGTCCGGGACACACGAGGACCTCCTCGCTCAGGACCAGGTCTACGCACGTTTGCTGGCAGCGCGCGATGCGCTGCTGCAGGAGGTACCGCCGTGAGCTCTCTCACCGAGAGCCCTGCGGCGGGCAGCTCGTCCACCCATCGACCTGGAGCCGTGGGCGAAGCGGCCATGGGTCGCCCGTATCCTCTGCCACCCGGACAAGGATCTCCGGTGCGTCGACTCGGCGCCATCTTGAGGCCGCATCGAACGTTGCTCGTTCTCGCGGTGCTCCTCGGCCTGCTCCATCAGGGGCTCAGCCTGCTCGGTACCGGGCTCAGCGCCCATCTTGTCGGCCTTGCAGCCACCGGTAGCTCCCAGGAAGCAGTGCGGACGGGATTGTTGGTGCTCTCTGCGGTCGTCCTCGGTGCGGCTCTGTTGGCTTGGACAACCATGTGGCAAGGGTACGAGCTCTCCCATCGGGTCCTGGCCGAGCTCCGCATCTGGCTCTACCGAGCGCTCGAGCGCCTAGCGCCGTCGTCTCTCGTCGGTCGCAGAAGCGGTGAGCTGGCCTCGACCGCCATGGCCGATGTCGCCCGCGTCGACTGGTTTTTTGCCCGTCTGCTCCCGGCCACCCTGACGACGCTATTGGTCTGTGGTGCCACCCTCGCCACGCTCGCCTGGATCCACCCCCAGTTGGCCCTCGGCCTGCTGCCCTTCGCCATCCTCGTTCCGGCGGTCCC
>JBCCGX010000517.1:0-7009 GCA_039029035.1 Acidobacteriota bacterium
CAGGCACCGGTCTGCCCGGGCGTGAGCTGCAACGGCAACGGTCCGATCATGTGTGCCTCCATCCAGAGCGGTGGATCGAGTGCCGCGGATGACTTCTCGAGCTGCTCGGCCGACGACATCGACGACCATATCAACGCCTTTGGCAGCTGCATCTGAGCTCCGACTATCCTTGCGAGAAAAGGCGGCGGCCGGTCGGCCGACGCCTTTTCTTTTTTGGCCACAACCTGCCACGGCTGACCTCCAGCCCATAGGAAAACTCCAACTCGACAAAATTCCTCTGAGATACCTCCGGCCTTTCTTCACTCCTTAGGCAGAACCCGCCGGGAGCCGCCACCAGCTGGCGCCCCATTCGAGCGAACGGATCGACGTTCGCGCAATGTACGGAAGGATTTCTTCCCAAGGAGACATCGATGGACCTCACCCCTTTGTTCTTGGCCCTGGCCTTCGTCGCTGACGTCCTCTCGGGCATGCCCGGGACCCAAGCTGATTTACAGAAGAAGGCCCACCACCTGGTGATCGCCGACCTGGCTGCAGTCAACGCGCAAGTGGACTCCGAAGGCGCTGGCGCCTTCCTTCATTTCGAGCTCGCCTGGGGCCCTGTGGTCTACCAGGCGCAGGGCTCCAATGTGGCCGACAACGTCATCTACGTGGCCAAGAACACCAAGGCACCGAACGGTTTCTTCACGGAGAAGAACTACTACTACGTCGGGGTCGCCGGCACCAACTTCAAATCGTCCTTCGACTGGCTCATCGAAGACGGTCTCGTCAGCTGGACCGTCCCCTGGCAATCCGGTCAGCCCAGCGCAGGACGGATCGCACTCGGCACGGCGACCGGTTTGAGCATTCTCCAGGGCCTTTCGGCCGTGCCCAGTATCCCCAGCGGTTCGACTCAGCCGATGGACCTGATGGGCTACCTGGCCCAGCAGATCGGCAGCGAGACGGGATCAGTTCATGTCACCGGGCACAGCCTCGGCGGCGCCCTGGCGCCGGTCGTTGGCCTGTGGCTCGACGAGAACAAACCCCACTGGGGCCCGAATGCCGACGTCAAGGTGCACATCTTTGCCGGTCCGACGCCCGGCGACTCGACCTTCGCCAGCTACTACAACGGCAGACTGGGGGGCGCGACAACGAGCACCTGGAATGCCTATGACATCGTCCCCCATGCTTGGAGTCACAGCACGGCACCCAACATCTCGCAGATGCCCGGCCTCTACGCAGGCTTCCCCGCTAACGGCAAGGTGGTCCCTGGGCAAGAGATCAAGGACATTGCCGGACTCCTGGAGGACATCTCGCGAGAGACCGACTACACGGCAGTGACGAACTCTCCAGCCGCCTTCGCGAAACCAAGCGTCCACATCGACGTCACGGCTTGTAAGTCGAATCTGGAGAAGTTCCTCGTCCAGGCCATCTACCAGCACACCATCGCTTACATGAAGCACTTCAAGCTCCCGGTCAAGAACCCGCCCCTCGAATGCGGCGAGGCCACGGAGCTGGTACAGCAAGTCGAGAGCCTGGCGAAGGAGGCGCGCAACGGCTAGTTCGGCACCAGAATCACGGTCGAAAGACCATTCGACCGTGACTCATTTCCCCCAATAACGAGACAAACGGTTTGTCTCGTTATTGGGGAAATCAACCTAACGGGCTAATTGAACTCACGCGTTATTGGGGAATCGACCGTCACAGGACAATTGAATTCGACCGTGATGTCAATTCGTAAAATCACATGACAACTTGATGATCCTCAGAGCGAGGACCACCTAATCACAGGCAAATAGGATTGTCCCGTTATCAGGGAATCCCTAATAACGGGACAATCTTATTTGCCTGTGACGTTGCGCCGTAGCGTCACGAGAGAATAAGATTCGCTCGTGACGTTTACCCGTCACATGGGTCGAGCGGCTGGGGCATCCGGCCGGACTCCAGGGGCAACAACCGAGGCGACGTGGAGGTAGCTCGCATGTACGGCCGCAAGCGCAAGGGGGTCAAGGAGAAGAGTCGCACACCGCCGGGCGAGAGTCGCGCAGCAGGCCCGATTCCAGCACCGGGTGATCTACAGGTGGTGCAGGCGTTCTTGAACACCGTCCAGTTCGAGACCGGCAAGGACGAGCTGGCGACGCCGCGCGATCTGGCCGACTGGCTGTCGCGCAACGGTCTGCTGCCGGCCGGTAGCGAGCTGGCGGCGGCCGACCTCGGGCGCGCCCGCGACGCCAGAGCCGGTTTGCGGGCCCTGTTCACCGCCCAGGCCGGCGAGGTCGACGAGCAAGCGATGAGCCGGCTCGACCGCGCCGCGGCCGGAGCCCGTGCGCAGGTGCGCTTCGATCGCGACGGCACGACCCGTCTCGAGCACGTTTCGCGCGACTTCGACGACGCCCTCGGTACGCTGCTCGGCCTGGTCCACGCCGCACGGTGTGCCGGCCAATGGCCGGCGTTCAAGATCTGCGCCCATTCCAGGTGTCGCAATGCCTTCTACGACTTCACCAAGAGCTGCAACGGCAAATGGTGCTCCCGGCGCTGCGGTGACAAGGTTCGGGCGAAGACCTTCCGACGCAAACAGCAGCGGTACTGAGACCTCCCGCCACCTCGAGACCGCCCCGTGCACGTCGCTTACCTGCACTATCTCTACGGTGCCGATACGGCCCTGCACCATGTGCGGCAATTCGCCGAGGCGGCGCGCGATCTCGGGCACCGGGTCGACGTGCATGCGATGAATCTGGCACCGCCGCCCCAAGACGGTGGTGGTCCCCTGCCAGCTTCCGCCCGCCTCCGCCAAGCGCTCAAGCAACGTTTCGGGCGCTACCTCCACACGCCCAAGGAGCTGCTGTGGAACCTGCGCTACATCGGTAAGGAAACCGATCTGCTGCGCCGCGATCCGCCCGATGTGCTGCTCGTGCGGCACCATGACCTCGGCATCTCCTGCGTGCCAGTAACGCGGCGCCTCGGCTTGCCTCTGGTCCTGGAGATCAACGCGCCAGCCGAAGAATCGCGCCGCTACCACGACGAGCACCTCCATTGGCCCTCCGCCCAGGAGTGGGCCGGGCGCTTCAAGATACGCCGGGCCGAAGCCATTGTCACCGTCTCTTCTTACCTGGCGACCTACCTGAGCGAGCACTACAGCGTGGGCCGCGAACGGATCACGGTGGCGGCCAACGGCGCCGATCTGGAGCGCTTTCGGCCCGACACCCCGCCTGACGATGCGTTTCCGCGCCGCGAGGCCACACCGCGCATCGCCTTCGTCGGCTCATTCCAGAAGTTCCACGGCCTCGACCTCCTGGCCGAGATGGTCTGCCGGGTGGTTGTCCAGCAACCTTCGGCGCGCTTTCTCTTCGTCGGCGGCGGGGCCGGAGCCGAAGACCTGCAGCACCGGGTCGGGCACACCGATCGAGTCGACTTCACCGGCCAGGTGCCCCACGAGCGCGTGCCAGCCTTGCTCGCCAGCGCCGACATCGCCGTCATCGCTGAGGCGGCGCCGCACCAATGCCCGCTCAAGCTGATCGAGTTCATGGCGGCGGGCAAGGCCATTGTCGCGCCGCATTACGAACCCATCGCCGAGCTCTTACGGAACGGCACCGAGGGCCTGCTCTTCCCACCCCGCGACACCGACACCCTGGTGCAGCAGTTGGTCGACTTGGCGGCCGATCCGCTTCGTCGGCGGGAGTTGGGCGACGCCGCAGCCCAGCGTGCCCACAGCTCGCTCGCCTGGACGGACAACGCGCGCAAAGTCCTGGCTGCTTGTGACGCCGCACGGGCTCGACACCAGGGCCGGGTGGAAAGGCCGCGATGAATCGTCGGCGCTTCGCGGTTCGCATGGTTTCGGGCCTCGCCCGTGCCAGCGGTTGGACGAGCCTGGTGCGCCGGCGCCGACACCGGCAGGGTGACTACCGGCTCTACGTGCTCGAGTACCACGAAGTGTCGGACGATCCGACAGAAGTGTCGGAGGATCCGACAGAAGTGTCGGAGGATCCGACAGAAGTGTCGGAAAATCCGACAGAAGTGTCGGAGGATCTAAAGGAGCCCGAAGGCGCCGTGTCGATGGCGCGCTTCGCTGGCCACCTGCGCCACTTGCAGCGCCGCTTCGAGATCGTGCCCCTGGCCGCCGCGGTCGACCGGCTCACCGCCGGCCATCTCGACCGCGACCTGCTGACGGTGACCTTCGACGACGGCTACGCCGGCAACTACGAAGCCGCCTGGCCAGCCCTGCGCGACGCCGGAGTGCCAGCGACGATCTTTCTTACGACGGGCTTCCTCGACGGTGAGGGGATCTGGGTCGATTTCGCCCGCCGTGCTTTGGCCGCCGTTGGCCGGCAATCCCAAGCCCTGGCCGACGGCTTCGTCGAAGACCTGCGCCAAGCGCTCGGATCATGGTCAGCCACCGAGTCGATCGACACCGTCGTCCGGCGCCTCAAGTACCTGCCGCCGAAGCGCCGCCAGCGAGCCCTCCGAGCCCTGCGTCAGGCCGATCTCGATCTCGCTCCGGCGGCGCGGCCCCTGAGCTGGGATCAGGTGCGCGAGATGCAGGCCGGCGGCATCGAGTTCGGCGCCCACACGGTCACCCATCCGATCCTCTCCACCCTAGAGCCCACCGCGCAGGAGAGCGAGATCCGCCGCTCGCGCCGCCGCATCGCCGAGGCCACAGGCCATGAGCCCACCACCTTCGCCTACCCCAACGGCTCGGCGAAAGACTATGACCGGCACACCCTGGAGATCATCGGTCACCTGGGCTTTGCCGCGGCGTGCACCACCCGGCGCGGCTCGAACCGGTCCGGCTGCGACCTGCGGACGCTCCAACGCCTCGGCATCGGCAGTGACTCTCTGGCTGTGGTCGAGGCGCGGCTGGCGGGTCTGTTCGACGAAGCGATGCGAGCCCGGCTGCGTCGATGATCGGCGAATTCAAGAGCGGCAGCTTTCTTTTCGCCGACGGGCAGACAGAATAGGCCCATGGCCGCCGATCTCTACACGCGCCTCTTCGAGCGGGGGATCTTCCCGCTGCTCGACCGGCTCAACGGTACCCACATCGCCCGCACGTTGGACGAGCTGCTGGCGGCGGAGCACATGGATCGCACCACGATCCGGCGACGCCAGGAAGAGCGGGTCGCCCGGGTGGTGGAGACGACGCGGGCCCGGTCGAACTTCTATCGCCGCCTGTGGTCGGGCCAGCCAGGGCCGGCGTCGAGCTTCGGCCCGCTCAACGGTCTCCCGGTGGTCAGCAAGAGCGACCTCGCTGGGGCGGCAGCGGAGTTTCCCTTGACGGACCACCCAGGGCGAGTCGTCACCTGCGTCACCAGCGGCTCGACCGGCAAGCCGATGACCTTCCATCGCTCCCTGGAGCAAGACAGCTGGTTCTGGGCCTTGCGCTTCCGCATCTGGCGCTGGGCCGGGTACCACCCCGGTGATCCGTACCTGACGGTCAACCTGAACCCGCGCCTGGGCTGGAAGAAGAAGCTGCAGGACCGCCTCTTCCGCTGCGCCTACCTGACCTTCAACGCCGACAACCTGGATGCCCGCCGCATCGTCGAGACCCTGCAACGCCGTCGGATCCCGCATTTGAACGGCTTCTCGTCATCGCTCTTCGTGCTCGCCCAGGCGATGCTGCGCGACGGACAGCGAGTGCCGTCCATCGCCGGCGTGACGGCGACCGGCGATACGCTCTTTCCACCCTACCGCGAGGCGATCGAGGCAGCCTTCGGGGTGCGGGCACTCGACTACTACGGCGCCGGTGGCGAGGGGGTCCACCTGGCGAGCCAATGCCCGCAGAGCGGCTCCAGGTACCACCTCCTGCCGGAGAATGCGGTGCTCGAACTGCTGGACGAAGACGGCCCGGTGGCGCCAGGAGAGACCGGACGGATCGTCGTCACGCAGTTCCACAACGACGCCATGCCCCTGGTGCGCTACGCCGTCGGCGACCTGGCGGTGCCGGCCCCACCCCACGCGACTTGCCCCTGCGGCCGGACCTTACCGATGCTCGACCGTCTGGAAGGCCGGGTGCCCGATCTGATTGTGGTCTCCGATGGCACCTACTTGGTGCCGCACTTCTTCGTCGTCCTGTTCAAGGGCTTGCAAAGTGTCTACCGCTACCAAATCCGCCAGCGCAAGATCGACCAGATGCAGGTCCTGCTGGTTGGACACGAGGGCTGTCGACGCGCGGATGTCGAAGAGGTCGTCCGGCGGGAGGTGACATCGGCCACGCGCGGCCGGATCGAGCCCACGATCGAATGGGTCGATGAGATTCCGCTTGCCGGCGCCGGCAAGCGCCGACTGGTGATCTCGGAGGTGGCGCGCCCATGAGCCCCCGGCGGGTGCTCCTGACCATCACCACCAGCGACGTCGGCGGTACCGAGAGCTTCCTCGCCTTGCTCGCTGCCGGGCTCGATCGCCAACGCTTCGAACCGATCGTCTGCTCGCTGTGCCCACCGGGACGAATCGGCGAGCAGATCGCCGCGACCGGCACGCCGGTCGAGACCCTCGGCATGGCGCCGCGCGCCAAGCTCAGTGAGCTGGTCCGGGGTGTGTTTCGCCTCGCCCGATTGATCGATCGCCTGGAGATCGACCTGGTGCAATCCCTGCTCTACCGGGCCAATATGATGGCAGCCCTCGCCGGCCGCCTAGCGCGACGCCGGCCTGTGGTGGTCACCGGCCAGCGCAGCCTGACGCCGATGACCGGCCAGCAAGCCGCCTTGGGCGTCCGCTGGACCCGCCGCTGGACCCACGCCACGGTGGCGGTCTCTGAGGCAGTGAAGGCCGAGATCGTCCTACGCGAAGGCTTCGATGCCCAGCGCGTCGAAGTGATCGGCAACGCGGTCGACGGACATCGCTTCCAGCCTGCCGACCGCGCCGCGGCCCGACGAGCCCTCGGGCTCGACCCAGACGCAGTGATTGCTGGCGGCGTCGGCCGCCTGACCGACACCAAAGGCTTCGAGCATCTGCTCGCCGCAGCGGCCGAGGCCCGCGCGAATGGCATCCGCCTCGAGGTCGTGCTGGTCGGCGACGGCCCGCGGCACGAGGCGCTCACCGC
>JBCCGX010000518.1:0-7001 GCA_039029035.1 Acidobacteriota bacterium
ACGCTCGCTGCGTGCTCGCTCCACAAGGACGACCTCTCGAAAGCGAGACGGTCGTTGGTGGCCGGGATCGAGTCAACCCTTGAGGAACCGACGCAGAGTGGCGGCGGCGCGGTCGTACTCTTCTTCGATCGTCGCCAACTGCTCCTCCGCGCCAGCCAGGGATTCGGTGCTGGCCGTTTGCTCGAGCTCGGCACTGACGGCGCTCAGGCGAGCCAGCCCCAAGCAATGGGCGCTGCTCTTCAGCTTGTGGGAGATCTTGCGCAGCGCCACGGCGTCGCCCTCCTCGAGGGCCCGGCGCATGTCGGCACAGCTCGCTGGTACATGTGCTTCGAAGACCTCGAGCATGCCCGGCAACACGCTCTTGTCCAAACGCCGTTCCAAGGCTCGAAGGCCGTCGAGGACACTGGCGTCGAGGCATGGCGTCTCGGTCGGATCGGGGATTCGTTGCGTTTGCCGTGGTGCCGAACGCCGGGGTGCCCGACGGGCCGATTCGGCCTCGGTCGCCACGAGCGACAAGGGGAGGGCTGGAGACATACCGATCTCCTGGGAGGTAAATAAGAGTCAAAATCACCGGCCGAACGAATTCTTGCTCGGCCAATGCTCAGCACGTTGACCCTACCGATCGAAGATTGCGAATTAGATGACGGTCAGAAAAAGAATTCGTCAAGTCTCCACAGGTAGCCTCTGCTACACTCCGGCCGGCCATGAGTCTGCCGCATTTCGCGCCGTGCCAACGGCCCAAACGATGTCTGGAGCTCGGCTTGTGGGCTGCCTTCTTGGCCCTCATCGCCTGTGCCGGCCCACCCGAAGGGAGCTCCCCGCCGGAGACCTACCGTGTCCGCGCCCAGGTCCGTCAGCTGCCGGTGGAGACACGGGCCGTGCAAGAGCTCGTGGTGCGGCACGAAGCGATCCCGGAGTTCAAGGACATGGAAGGCGAGGTTGTCGGCATGGAATCGATGACTATGCCTTTCCCGGTGGACGATCCCGAACTGCTGACCGGCATCGAGCCCGGTGACCGGATCGAGCTGGACTTCGAGGTGCGCTGGGATGATGGCAATCCTCTGACCCTTACCGCGGTCAGCAAGCTGCCGCCCGAAACCCGCTTGAGCTTCGAGGCGGACGCGGCGGCCGAATGAGCGAATCCGCCACGGCCCGGAAGCTTTCGATGCGGGAGAGCGTCGTGCGCGCTCTGGCCTCCTGGCGCACTGCCTCGGTCTCGCTGTTGTCGTTCGCCTCCGGGTTGCCCCTCGGCCTGGTGTGGATCGCCATCCCGGATTGGATGCGCAGCGTCGGCGTCGACATCCGCATCGTCGGCCTGTTTACTCTGGCGCAGGCCCCATGGACGTTCAAGATGGTGTGGGCGCCCCTGATGGATCGCTACGCACCGCCGTTTCTCGGCCGCCGCCGCGGCTGGGCTCTGGTGATGCAGATCGTCCTCAGCGTCCTGATCCTGATGTTGGCCGGGGTCGGGCACCACCCCGAGACGCCGTGGGTGGTCGCGGCACTGGCCCTCGCCATCGCTTTCGCTTCGGCCAGTCAGGACATCGCCATCGATGCTTATGCCGTCGAGGTGCTGGAGAAGAACGAGCAAGGGGCCGTGGTCGGCGCGCGCATCGCCGCCTACCGCGCCGCGATGTACGTTGCCGGCGGTTTGACCATCACCTTGGCTGGCGCCACCTCATGGCCACTGACCAACGTGCTGCTGGCCCTGCTCTTCCTGCCGATGATGCTGATCACCTGGAAGGCGCCGCCGCCATCCGTCGAGCCGGCACAGCCGCAGACCCTACGCGAGGCGGTGTGGCAGCCGTTTCTCGAATTCCTCGGCCGTCATCGGGCGCTCGAGATCCTGGCCTTCGTCTTCCTCTACAAGATCGCCGACAACCTGGCCGATGGCCTGTTGCGCCCTTTCCTATTCGACAAAGGCTACTCTCACTTCGATCGCGGCTTTTCCCTCGCCACTCTCGGCTTGGTGGGCATCGTCGGAGGGACCTTCATCGGCGGCCTGTGGACCAACGTCCTCGGCCTGGGCAGGGCTCTGTGGGTCTTCGGCTTCCTGCAGATCTTTTCCAACCTGGGCTATGTGCTGGTCGCCCGGGCCGACGCCCATCAGCTGCTGATGTACGGTGCGCTTTCCTTCGAGAAGTTCACTTCGGGTCTCGGCACAGGGGCCTTTTCGGTGCTGCTCCTGCGCATGACGCGCAAGCGCTTCTCGGCCACTCAATACGCTTTGTTCTCCAGCCTGTTCAGCTTACCGCGCATCGTCGCCGGGCCGATCGCCGGATTCACCGTCGACGCGGTGGGTTGGGAGTGGTTCTTCTGGGGCACGATCGTGGCCGGCATCCCCGGTCTTCTGATGCTGCAGCGCTTTTCGCCCCTCGGCGTGCGAGAACCGGAGTTCATCGTTGAGGCGCCACGCCGCCGGCGTCCCCTCTCGGCTGCGGCGCTCACGTTACGCGGGGTGATCGGTGCGCTTCTGGGATTCGCCTTCGCCGCCTCCTGCTCAGCGTTGCTCGCCGCGATGAAGGCTGCACGCGGGGACGATGGCGTGTTCGATTTCACCGCGGCTTGGGTCGATCTGTTGCAACCCGGGGCGATCTCCGATTGGCTCGGCCTGCTCGGCTTCGGCATCTTTGCAGCGGTCATCGGCTTGAGCACCGCGGCCGTGTTCGCGGCGCGGCATGGTGCTGCAGCGTCAGGCGGTGCCCCGGAGTGAAAAACTTGCTCCGGCGTTGAGCCGCTTTGCGCCCCAAAGGGACGTTATGGGTATCACCTCAAGGGTTGATCGCCCCAACGTCTCCCGCCGGCCCGCGCACCTCGTGGCTGCAACCTCGGTACGGTCTGTCGGGGGACTGGGGTTGTTTTTGAATTTATCGCGCCGCGTTGATCCCTTCGCGGCGCCGAAGGGACGTTAATACCGTAGGATCTATCAGTCCCAACAAATTGTCTCGGCTGGCGAGTCGAGGAGGCATCAGGCCTTTGCCATGCGAGTCACGTGGTGGCAGCCGACCCGTGACTCTTTCGATCTTCTGACATGCCTCGATCGTGCGTCGAAGAGGAGAGAACATGGAAAGAGCAGGCCTGACCCTCACATTGATGATCTGGAGTGGTCTCGTCGGGCCCGCGGTGGTGGCGCAGCCGGCCGAGATAAAGGTCGAGCCGTCGATCACCCGAGCGGCGAGCTTCGAGAAGCCCGATGGCCGGGAGATCGTCGTCGGGCATTTCGGCGGTCAACAGGACGTGTGTGGGGTGGGCACGCAAGGCTTCGTACAGAGTCTCGAAGCCGACGGCAGCGAAACGTGGCTGCGCTGCCAACGCTCGGGTGCAGCCAGCCGGTGCGAGCAGAAAGGAGGCTCGTCTCTGCTGGCCGATTTCACCAGCCTCGATCCGCAGCAGGTCGTCGCCAGCCGGGTTTTCGACCTCGATGTCGACGAGCTCAGCGGCGAGATCGCGATCACCGGCGAGGTGCTCCTGGCTTGCCACCTCGGTGCGGATGTCGAGGTCTCGCGCGCCGCGTTTGTCGGTTTGTTGGATGCCGATGGCAACCTGCTGGCTGATGCGGTGATCGGTGATCCGCCGGCCTGCTCGCCCACCGGCGAGCCGATTTGCTGCCGCAAGCTCTGCCAGGCGCCGGGTGGCGGCCCCGGTGGTGGCGTTGGTGGTGGTCAGCGCTGCAGCGGGCAAGGGATCGGTCTCGGCCCCCAAGGAGTCGCCGTGGCCGGGTGGTGCGAGATTCCGGGCAGCACCACGGGTTTCGACGTCTTCGTCGCAAGCTTCACCCCTAGCCTGGGCGAGCGTTGGCGCTACGAGAAGGCGTATCCGCACAAGGACATCGCGCTCGATGCGGCGATCGATGACGCCGGTGAGGTCTACGTGACCGGGTTTACCACCGGCGACGGCGGGCGTGATGTACTGGTGACCCACCATGCTGCGGCGTCGGGCAACGTCCGGAATGCCTGGGTCGATGGCGGCACTCTGGATGACGAGGGGCACTCGATCAGCATCGATGACGACGGCAACCTGGCGATCGACGGCTACGTCGAAGGCATCGACACCTTGAAGGGGGAACCGATCGACGGCATGGGCGACGGACAGCGGTCTTTCAAGGCCGTTCTCGACCGCGCCACCTTGGAGCCGATCCAGGCGAACGTCGTGCTCGCACCCGCTGCCCAAACGCTCCCGGCCGGCCAGACGGCGCGTGCCGCACAGAGACCCTTGCCCACCCCACCCCCAGCCCTCGAAAGCCCCTTAGAGCTCGTCGACTGCGAGGTCACTGCCGGCTGGGCGGGGACCGGCTGCTTGCGCGTCTTGTCACAGGGAGGCTTCCTCAATTTCACCGAAGGCCCCGTGCCGGGCGGTTCAGGGAAGTTCGGAATCGAGGTCGAGCTGACCTATGACCCGGCGCCGATCGCCTTCAATCTCACCGGCCTGTCCCTCAAGATCGCGGCCGAATCCTGCTATACGGCGACCTTTGCCCTCAAAGGCTTGGCGAGCGAAGAGTACGTCCAGGTGGCGAGCGAGGAGATCTGCCCGGCCCAGAATCCGATCCTCTCGGCCGAGATTCGGCCGGAAACCTCGGCGATGCTGGGTTTGACGACCCAGGCACCGGCCGGGCCGGGGCTCCTGGCATGGAAGATCAGCCTCGACTTCGGTACGGTCAGCTGCTCGACCTGTGGTACCCAGGCCGAGCACGCCAGCTTCGAAGTCGTCGATCTGGACATCGAGTACTGAGCTCGACCGCGCCCGGGATCCCAAGAGCGGCACTCGGCCCCTTGCCAAACCAACCTCGACCTGTCGGTTCTCCGGAGCCCGGAGGGCGGCATGCTGTAGCCCAGGACGTAAGTCCTGGGTGGGTATTGGCGCTCACTCAGTGAGCAAACCGCGATACCGTGCCGCTTCGTCGGGCCGATCCCACGCCTCGTAGAGATCGATCACGCGAGCCAACTCCCGCTGGGTGCTGCGGTCGGCCTCGCCGCGCTGTTGGCGCAGCGCCGAGTAGCTGTCCAGGAGCAGGGTCTCGGCGTCCGCGAAGCGGCCCTGGGCGGCGAGGGATCTGCCGAGGAGGCTCTGGCTCTGCACGATCTTGCTCCATTGCTCGACGGGCCACTGTTGCCAGAGGGAGAGGGACTCTCTCGCCAGGCCCTCGGCGCGCTCCGGCTGCCCGGTTTCGAGCAGGGTGAAGCTGAGTCCCGTCAGGGTTTGGGCGAGGGCCGGGTCCTGGGGCTTGAGACTCTCGCGCTGGATGTCCAAAGCGGCCTGGAACTCGCCCGTGGCCTCTTCGTGCTCGCCTTGGCGGACCAGGACTCGGGCCAGGCGGTAGCGGCTAACGGCGAGGTTCGGGTCGCGCTCCCCCAAGAGACGTCGATTGAGCTCGAGTGATTCGCGGTGGTAGATCTCCGCCGCGTCGAGCTCGCGCAGGGCCTCCAAGGTAACTGCCAGGTTCTGCAGGTTCTTCGCCACCTGTAGATCTTCCTGGCCGAGGCCTCGATAGATCGCCAGAGCCTCCCGGTAGCATTCTTCGGCCTGGGCAAAGTTGCGCTGGTCGTAGAAGACCCGGCCCAGATTGTTCCAGCTCTCGGCCACCGCTGGGTGCTCCGGACCCAGGGTTTCGAGGCGAAGATTCAGCGACTCGCGATAGGTTGTCTCCGCCTCCTCGTAGCGATCTAGGTCTTGGAGGCAGCCGGCGAGATTGCTCTGCGTCGTCGCCAGACTAGGGTGCTTTTCGCCCAACACTTTGATGCGCCGGGCCAGGGTTTCTTCGTAGAGCTCGATCGCCTCTTCGCAGCGCTTTTGGGCGCGCAGGGCCTCGGCGAGATTGCTCAGATTGACCGCGACCTCCGGGTGGTCCTCGCCGAGCAGTCGCCGATTGATCTCCAAGGCCTTCTTCGAGAGAGACTCCGCCTCCTCGTACTGCTCGCGCGCCAGAGCGACCAAAGCCAGGTTGTTCAAAACATAGGCCGTCTCCTGGTGATCCTCGTCGTGCAGGCTGCGGCGCAAATCCAGGGCTTGGCGCAACAGGGGCTCCGCTTCGTCGTGGCGCTCCTGCTTGTACAAGACGACCGCCAGGCCATTCAGAATATCGGCCAGGATCTCGTCCCTGTCGCTCGACCGCAGCCGTCGAGCCATCTGCAGGGCGCGGCGATGCAGCGCCTCGGCCTCGCGGTAGTGCCCCTGCTCCCGCCGCAGCTCACCGAGGCGATTTAGGCTGACCGCGACGGAAGGGTGGCGCTCGCCGAAGATTTGGCGACGCAGATCCAGGGCCTCTTCGAGCTGTGGCTCGGCGTCGTCGTAGGAGCCCAGCTTGAAATAGGCGAACCCGATGCTGTCCATCAGCCGGGCCCGCCGGTCCGGCTGGTCGCCGAGCTCGCGCTCGATGCGGTCAGCGCCGAGGTCGAGCAGCTTCTGCACGGTGATCGTCTCGCCCAGGGTCTTGTCCGGTCGCGAGTACTCGAACAGATCGACCAGGAAGTCCGTCACGTCCTCGGCCGCCGCGCGCTCGCTGCGGGCCAGGTTGGCCTGCCAGGCGGTCGCCACGATGCCGGCCACGAGAGAGGTGAAAAGCAGTAGGGCGGCTGTGACACCCCAGCGGTGACGGCGAACAAACTTGGCCGATCGGTAGGCCAGGGTGTCGGGGCGAGCCAAGACGGGCAGACCCTCGAGATGCCGCCGAATGTCTTCCGACAGCTGCTCCACCGAGCCGTAGCGCTTCTCCGGCACCTTGTGCAGCGCCATCAGGACGATGTTGTCCAGGTCGCCCGCCAGGCGACGCCTGAGCTTGCGGGTCGCTCGGTCCCGGCCGGTGGTGGCGGGTGCAGTGGTGGCCGTATCGGTCGACGGTTCCTCGGTCGCCGGCCCGCGATCGATTACCGTGCTCGGCCGCTCGGGATCGCGCTCGCAGATCGCCTGCTCGATCTCGCGCGGCGATCGACTCTCCAGGCGATAGGGGTGATGGCCGGTCAACAGCCGATAGAGCAGCACCCCCAGAGCGTAGATATCGCTGGCGG
>JBCCGX010000519.1:0-7001 GCA_039029035.1 Acidobacteriota bacterium
ACGCGTCGACTGCCTCACGGCGACTGATCTCGATGCTCCTCGGCCTCTTCGCCGCCCTCGCCTTGGTGATCACCGCCGCCGGTGTCGCCGGCGTCGTCGCCTTCGTCGTCAGCCAGCGGACCCACGAGATCGGCATCCGCATGGCCCTGGGGGCGCGACGGAGCGGCGTCCTATGGCTGATCCTCCGCCAGGGCATGGCCCTCGTCGTCGCGGGTTTGGTCGCCGGCCTGGCCGCCGCCCTTGCCTTCGGTCGAGTGATGAACGATTTTCTGTTCGAGGTGCGGCCCGGCGATCCGGTGACCTTGGTGCTGGTCTCGCTGCTCCTCCTGGCTGCCTCCGCTGTGGCCTGCCTCGTGCCGGCTCGCCGGGCGACCCGGGTGCAGCCGACCACGGCGTTGCGCAGCGAGTAAAAGTGAGACCTACGTCCAAGTCAGGTCCTCCGTCGAAGCCTACGCACCGCCAAACCTGTGAGCAGCAAGGTCAAAGTCAGCAAGCCTGCCGGGCTCACGCTAGGGATCTCAGTGATCGGCACCGGAACTGGGCTCATGAAGAGGCCGAAGGCGGTCGCGTAGCCCTCCAGCGGGATGGAGTCCACGACGATTCCCTTGGCGCTATCGATGACTTCCAGAGCGTTGTCGTTTCGAACGGCGACGTAGATATGGTTGGTGAGCGGGTTGACACCGAGGCCGAATGGGAAAGAACCAACGGGGATCGTGTCGATGACCTGGTTCAGCAAAGCGTCGACGACCGAGACGGTTCGATCCGGACCGTTGGCGACATAGATCCGATTGCCATTGGAGCCCGTCGCCACGCCGAGTGGGCCGGCTCCCACCGGAACGGTTGCGACGATCGAATTCGTTGCGCTATCGAGCACTGACATCGTGCCGTCGACATTGTTGGTGATGTAGACGAAAGCTCCATTAGGGCTCACCGCGACACCGAATGAGCCGTTGCCAGTTTCCACTCGATCAACCACAGTGTTCGTCGCTGTGTCGATCAGCGCAACCGAATTCCGTTCTGCAAGGTAGACCCGGCGGTTGTCGGGGCTGACGGCGATGCCACAGGGGCGATCTCCCATCGCAATGGTCGCGACGATCGTGTCGGTCTGTGTTTCCAGGACGGACATCGTATCTCCGTCTTGGTTGGCGATGTACGCATGGGTTCCGTCCGGACTGACGGCAACTCCGACCGGTGTTAATCCAACTGGGATTGTGGCCACCAGCTCGTTGGACGCTGTGTCGAGAATCGAAACAGTGTCGTCGCAAGTGTTTGTGACGAAGACCTCGGCTCCATCAGGGCTGACCGCTACGCCGGTCGCGCAATTGCCGGTGACGACAACGTCTTCGACGTTGTTCTGCGCCGTATCGACAATCGAGACGAAGTCGCCATGCGTTATGTAGGCCAAAGGCTGAGCCTGAGCCGCCTGAGGTCCGGCCCATAGAGACAAGGCCGAAAGAGTGACGAACCAGTTTCCTCTTGGCATAACAGCAGCCCTCCGAGAATTGCAGCTCGAAAGGAGCCTAACAGATGCCCTGCAACCTCCTTCGGGGGTTGTGACGCAAGATAAGCTAGCTCCATGAGCGAGTCTCGGGTCTTGGCCCATTATCAGCTCCGGCGGCAGATCGGCCGCGGAGGTATGGGGGTGGTCTATCAGGCCTACGACACTCGCCTGCAGCGCCAGGTGGCAATCAAGGTTCTGCCGGCTCTGATGGCCGACGCGCCGGGTCGCAAAGCCCGGCTGATGCGCGAGGCCCGCGCCGCCGCCAAGCTCAATCATCCCGCCATCGCCACCATCTATGAGGTCGGCGAGACCCACACCGAAGACTCCGAGCTGGCGATGTTCTCCAAGGAGGTCATCTACATCGCCATGGAGTATGTAGAGGGCGACGATCTCTCCTGGCGATTGCAGGAAGGGTTAGCGATGGACGAAGCGGTCGATATCGCTGCACAGATTGCCGAGGGCTTGGCCAGCGCACACCGTGCTGGCGTCATTCATCGCGACCTCAAGCCGGGCAACGTCCGCATCACCCCCGAGGGCCGGGCCAAGATCCTCGATTTCGGCCTGGCCAAGATCGACGAGGACGTCGATCCGAACACCCCTACCCAACCAGCCCTCACCAAAACTGGCGTCGTCGTCGGCACCATCCCCTACATGGCGCCGGAGCAGTTCGAAGGCACCGGCCTGGACGAGCGTGCCGATCTCTTCTCCCTCGGCGTCATCCTCTACCAGATGCTCACCGGCAGCCTGCCCTTTGCCGGCGCGCGCCTGGTCGACTACGTGCGCGCACTGGCCAACCAAGAGCCCGAGTCCCCGTCGAAATCGAATCCTCACATTCCCGACCGTCTCGGCCGGGTAGTCGAGCGCCTCTTGGCCAAGGATCCAGAAGATCGCTACCCGTCGGCGACGGCGGTCTGCGGTGAGCTACGCGCCATCGCCAGCGGCGATCCGGGCTCGGTGCCGACCCTGGTCGACTCGACCTACCGCTCGGCCCTGCGGCCGCAGCGCCGACCCTGGCCGAAAGAGATATGGGGCGTCGCCGCGATGCTCTTGCTGGCTCTGGCTGTTTGGGCTGTCTTCCGTACCTACCGGCCGCCGCCACCGGTACGGAGCGTTGCCGTGCTGCCGTTCGAGAACCGCACGGCTGACCCGTCCCTCGACGCTTACTACGAGGGCATCGGCGCCAGCTTGACCCGCAAGCTCTCCCGCGTTCCCGGTGTCAACGCGATCAGCGAGCTCGACGTTCGGCGCTACCGCGGCACCACGCTGAGTGCTGAAGAGATCGCCCGCCAGCTCGACGTGGGTACCCTTGTCCAGGGCTACGTGCAGGGCAACGCCGAGCGTATCGTCATCGTCGCGCGTGTCCAGAGCGCAGTACCCAGCGTCGCCGTGTGGGATGGCGAGATCGACGGCCCGCCGGACGAACTGCTCGATCTCCAGGAGCGTCTGGCCGATCAGGTGATCCGCAACCTGCCGGTCAGCCTGTCGGTCCGTGAGCGCCAGCGTTTGCGCGAGAATCCCACCCGGTCGCGGGAAGCTTATCGCCTTTACGCACAAGGTAACGCTGCCTTGCAACAGGTCGACGATCCAACCAGCGCCGAGCGCGCCGTCGAGCATTTCGAGCGCGCCATTCAGGCCGACCCCGAGTTCTCCTGGGCCCATGCGGGCTTGAGCCAGGCGCTGGTGCGCCGCTACCGCGCCGACCGCTCGCCCGAGCTGTTGGATCGAAGTGTCGCGGCGGCCGACCGTGCGATCGAGCTCGATCCTGACTTGGCCGAGCTCAGGATCACGCGGGCCCGCGCGTTACGCACCAGCGGTCGCCTCGACGAGGCGATCACGGAGCTTTCGGGCGTGCTCGAGTCGAATCCGGATCTCGATGAAGCCCATCGCGAGCTGGCTGTCTGCTACTGGGACAGCGCAGCGTTGGATCTGGCCGAGAAGAGCTTTCGCCGAGCGACCGAGATCCGGCCGGGAGCCTGGGAGCATTGGAATCGACTCGGCGCTTTCCTCTGGGAGACCGGCAGGGCTGCAGAAGCGAGAGAGCAGTTGGTCAAAGCCATCGAGCTAGCGCCGCAAGACGTCATCCGGCCGCTCGAGAACCTGGGTACGCTGGAGCTCACCCAGGGCGACACCCAGACGGCTCTAGCCATCTACGAGCAGATTCCGGAGACGCAGCGGACCGTTAGTCTGCTGACCAACATGGGGGCGCTATACTTCGTCGACGATCGGCTGGAGAAAGCGGAAGCGGCGTTTCGGGCCACGACCGACCAGCAACCCGAGGAGCCGGTGCACTGGATGAATCTGGGGGACGCCCAGTTGCAGCGGGGTCACGCCACCGAAGCGACGGCTAGCTACAGCCAGGGTGTTGGGTTGACCGAGAAGCTCCTGACCCACAATCCGGAAGATCTCAGACTCCGAGTCCTACGGCCGACTCTCCTCGCCAAGGCCGGCAACTGTCCTCGGGCGACCGTCGAGGCGGTGGCCTTGCGGTCCGAGCTGTCTGGCAAGCTCGAGCGTCTGCTCTATCTCGCCAAGGCCTTCGCGGTCTGCGAGCACCAGGAGGCGGCGATCGACACGGTTACCGAACTGATCCGCGGCGGCATGCCCACCGAGCGCTTACAAGCCGAATTCGAGCTAACCGAGCTCTTTTCAGAACCGGACCTCGCTCAGCATCTTCCTTGAAGCAAGAAGGGTCAGACATCAGTCGTCCGTCTCGATCCACACCGCCGGATCCAGGCTGAACGAATCCTCGCCGCGCCGGACCTCGATCTCATAGGCCCACTTGATGTCGTGCTTCGATTGGCTGAGCTGCATCGGCATGTCGTCTTTCTTGGACGTGCCGTCGCAGTGCGTCTCGGTCTCCTTGGACTCGGCCAGGAGTGCCGTCGCCTCCTCGAGGTTCGGCTCACCGCTGGCCACCGCGTTGGCGGGCGCCTGGATGCGGATCTCACCCTCGGGCGCCCCCTCGGTGGAACCGAAGAGCGTCGTCGAGCAGCCTTCTTTGGGACGGATGATCACCGTCATGTTGGGTGGGCAGGTGATGTCGTCTTTGTTGCCCTCTTCGTGGTGCACGCAGCGCACCGTCCACAGAATCTGCGACAAGGGATTCTGCGAATCGAACCAGATGATCACCGGATCCGGATCCGGTTGGATCGTTCGGTTCTCGTGATCGATCTCGAGCGTTACCTCCGAGAACGGGCTGAGCACCGGCTCCAGCGTACGGAACGTCACCCCGTCGGCAACGCAGCCGGAGGTGATTCCGAGAAGAGCGATCAGCGCGGTCGAAGAGAGTACCGTGCGTAGCGCACGGCGAGCCGTGGAATTCATGAGCATCGTCGTGGTCCCCGTCGAGTGGATCGAAATCTGTGAGCCGAGTGTATCGCACCGCTTGGGGTAGCCTCCCGAACTGCTCGGTGCCGGTGTCGATGGTGCTCGCTCGCTCAAGAGACGATTCGTGGGGTGCTTTTCCCTCACCTCGCTCGGACTGCGAGACGGCGTCTCCTGCCCGCAAACGACCCGACCATTGCCACCCGCCAGCGGATTTGCTCTACTCGCGGGACCATTCCAATAGCCGAGGAGGAAGCCATGGCGGAGAAGCAGCCTCAGAACTACGCCAATCACGCCAAGATCGTGCCGACGTACCACTACTTCGCGTTCAGTGTGTTGCTGGTCAACTTGATCTGGTCGTTGTGGAAGCTCGGTAGGGCGCTTTTCTCCGATGCCTACGCGCCGAACTTCGATCTCGTCATGGGGGTCTTGATGGCCCTGGCGTTCCTGGTGATGTTCCTCTACCTGCGCCTCTTCCCATTGGCGGTGCAGGATCGGGTGATTCGCCAGGAAATGCGCCTGCGGCTGGCAGAGATCCTGCCGGACGACCTGAAGGGGCGGATCGACGAGCTGAAGCGCGGCCAGTTCGTCGGCTTGCGTTTCGCTAGCGATGTGGAGATGCCGGAGCTGATGCGAGACGCGCTGGACAATGGGCTGAAGGCAGGCGAGATCAAGAAGAAGATCAAGGACTGGCAGGCGGATCATCTGCGCTGCTGAAGAGTTGAGGAACGAGGACGACCATGAGCGAAACCAACGTACAGGTGCTCCTGGCTTCGCGCCCCGAGGGGCTGCCGAAGTCGAGTGATTTCGAAATTGTCGAGCAAGCGGTGCGGCCGCCGGAAGAGGGCGAGGTGGTGGTGCGCAGCATCTACCTGAGCCTCGATCCGGCGATGCGCGGCTGGATGAGCGATCGCAAATCCTACATTCCGCCGATCGGTATTGGCGAAGTGATGCGAGGCCTGGGAGCCGGCGAGGTGGTGGAGTCGAAGCATCCCGGCTTGTCACCGGGCGACCGTGTGACCGGGCTCTTGGGGTGGCAGCGTTTTGCCACAGTGCCCGGCAAGGAGTTGGAGAAGCTGCCGCCCGAAGTGCCACTGACCCTGGCGATGGGACCCCTCGGCATGACCGGACTGACGGCCTACTTCGGGCTGCTCGACATCGGCCAGCCCAAAGAGGGTGAAACGGTGTTGGTCTCCGGCGGTGCGGGTGCAGTGGGCTCCATCGTCGGGCAGATCGCTCGCATCAAGGGCTGTCGGGTGGTGGGCATCGCCGGTAGCGATGACAAGTGCCAATGGCTGGTGGACGATCTCGGCTTCGATGCAGCGTTCAACTACAAGACAACCGAGCTCCACGACGAGATCCGGCGCACCTGCCCCAACGGCATTGATGTTTACTTTGACAACGTCGGCGGCGAGATCCTCGACGCGGCTTTGGCCAGGATCAACCGCGGGGCTCGAATCGCCATCTGCGGCGCAATCTCTCAATACAACGCCACCGAGGCGGTGCCGGGCCCGAGTAACTATCTGTCGTTGCTGATCAACCGGGCACGGATGGAAGGGTTCATCATCTTCGACTATCGTGACCGCTTCCGGGCGGCTCAAGCAGAGCTCGGGCAGTGGATTCAGGCCGGCAAGATCCAGGCGCGCTACGACATCGTCGATGGCCTGGAGAACGGACCGCAAGCCCTGCTGCGCTTGTTCGACGGCCGCAACACGGGCAAGCTCTTGGTCCGGATCAGCGCCGAATAGGCCGACTGGGTGGCGTCCCCTGGGCGCCGGTGGGCTCAGCCCCGGCCGGGTAGCCGGCTGGGGAAGCCGTACTCGAGCTGCAGGCGCTCGACCAGCTGCACGACGTCGCTCGAAACATCCGCCGATTCGGCCACGGTGACGTCGAATGCCCGGCTCCGGCGGGCGATCTCGAAGAGGCGCCGGAGGTTGGCGGCTGTTCGATGCAGCGGCGCTCCATTTTCAGCCTGCGCCAGGGCGCCGAGAACGAGACGGGTCGTGAGGCCCTCGGCGGCGAGGATGTCCACGGCGCGCAACTGCTCCTCGAGATCCGGCGAGGTTGGATCGCCGGTGGCGATCAAGAAGTCGACGGTGACAGCGTGCCGTACGTCGAGCTCGATCAAGAGGGCCAGCTCTTCGCAGATCTCGGGCGACCGGGTGGTGATGACGAC
>JBCCGX010000520.1:0-6992 GCA_039029035.1 Acidobacteriota bacterium
CGCGGGTAGCCTGCGCGTCGGCCCGTTCACCGAGGCCGACAATGACGACCACGGCGAGCTCTGGACGCCGCCGATGCCGACCGATGATCTCCGGATCGAGGTCGAAGTCCCCTTCGATGCGCTCGGCGAGCTTCAGATCGAGCTGACCCAGGTACACCACGGCTATGCCGGCTTCGGCGAGCCGCCACCCAAATCGGGCGAGTGCCACCGCCATGTCGCCTGCGACGAATCGGAGCTGTGGAGTGAGCAGGTGCGCTCGGTCGCCCTGGTCTCGATCGCGGGCGTTCGCTTCTGCTCCGGTTTTCTGGTCAACAATACGGCCCGTGATGGCCGGCCCTTTTTCCTCACCGCCAACCACTGTGGGGTGACGCCGGCCAACGCGGCGTCGGTTGTGGTGCTATGGAATCACCAGCAGGCCTCATGTGACACGTCGGTACCTGAGCCACAGGACTGGAACGCGTTCCAGAGCGGCGCGATCTATCGCGCGGCCCATCGTCCTTCGGACACGGTCCTCCTGGAGCTCGACGATCCGCCCGATCCGCAGTTCGACGTCTACTACGCCGGCTGGGATCGTTCGCTGGCAGATCCTGCCTGGTCGACCGTCATCCATCACCCCAACACCGATCTCAAGCGCATCAGCTTCGACGACGATCCGGCGCGGACCACAGCTCACCTCAGCGATGCCCGGTGGGCCGGCGGCAACCACCTGCGGATCGGCGCCTGGGATCGCGGCTCGACCGAGGGAGGCTCCTCGGGTGCACCGTTGTTCAACCAGGACAAGCGGGTGGTTGGGCAACTGCATGGCGGCTATGCCGCCTGCGGCGAGGCCGAGCCGGATTGGTTCGGCCGCTTCTCGGCTGCCTGGACCGGCTACGGGCGACCCGGGCTGCGGCTCAGCGATTGGCTCGATCCCTTGAATACCGGCGTCGAAGTGCTCGACGGGATGGACGCGCCGGTCCGGTCGTCGCAATAGCTAGTCGAGAGAGTGACTGCTGGTTCGACGAGCCGATCTGGGCTACGATCTGAAAACTTTGCTTCGTTTCATCGTTTACGCCGTTCCGCTGCTCGTGCTGCTGCTGGCGCTCTTCGGTTTCACCGTCGAGCTGCTCGATTTCGAGCCGCGCCGAGGCTCGGTCATCAAGCTGGCTCTCTTCGAGCAACCCGCCGTGCCCGGGCAATTGATTCTCGGGACCTGGCTGGTCGAAGCCAGCGGCCTGATCGCGCTGTTTCTGTTGACCCAGGGTCGCTTTGGCACCTGGTGGCTAGATGGCTTGGTCGCCGGCTGGGTCGGCTGGATCTTTCGCGGCCCGCTACTCGTTATCACCATCGTCGTTGCGGCTCGTCAGCCGCAAGATCCCTGGTGGACGTTGGCGTTCGGCTGGTGGGTCCTGTACTCGGTCTGCGGTTTGAGTCTGGCGCTGCTGGCACGCTATTCGGAGCTCGAGCCTTGGCAGTCAGCGGAGAAGACTGACGGCGCAGCGAGTGGAGCGTCGGGTGCCTCAGCGGTGTCGGAGTCGTCCGAGGCCGCCAGCTCGGAGGAGCCAGCCGAGACCGGTGAAGCCCCTGACTCGGCCGAGACTTCAGACCCGGCCGAATCAGCCGATGTCGACGGAGCCGTCGAGTCGGTCGAGGTCTCTGCGACGGGCGAAGCAACTGAGCTTGCAGAAACGGTCGAGGACAAGGCCTCAGAGCCGACCACTGAGTCGACCGAGATCGCATCCGATGCGTTTGCCGAGTCGGGGGATTCCACGAAGTCCGAAGCCCCGGTTGATCCCATCGAAACCGACCCGCCGGAAGAGTCCGGTGATGCCCCAACCGAAAGCGAACGGGTGTCCGAGGTCGCGCCGGTAACCACCGGGTCGGTGGCAGAAAAAGTCAATCGAATCGAGTAAGAGACTGCCTCCGGATCGCAAGGAGCTCGGAGCGTGCGAATATCCGCGGTCGGTAAAGCCTTCCCATCCAACTACTACAGCCAGGAACAACTGCTCGCGGCGCTGAAGGCCGAATGGGCGAGGGAGCACCATAACCCTGCCCGTTTGGATCGGCTGCACCGCAACGTGCTCGTGGGCGGACGCCACTTGGCCCTGCCGATGCAAGAGTACGACGCCCTCGATACCTGGGGTAAAGCCAACGACGCCTGGATCCGCGTGGCGCAGGACGTTGGCGCCGAGGCGGTGCGTGATGGCTTGGAGCGAGCCGGCCTCACCACCTCCGACATCGGTGCGCTGATCACCGTCACGGTCACCGGTGTGGCGACCCCTTCGCTCGACGCGCGACTGATGAATCGTCTCGATTTGTCGCCCGGGGTGCGGCGTATGCCGATCTTCGGTCTGGGCTGCGTGGCAGGAGCTGCCGGCATCTCCCGCGCGGCGGACTACGTGCGCGCCTATCCCGATCAAGTGGCGATTCTACTCTCGGTGGAGCTGTGCTCTCTGACCTTGCAGCGGCAAGATCTCTCGATCCCTAATCTCATCGCCACCGGATTGTTTGGCGATGGCGCCGCGGCGGTGGTCGTCACTGGCAGCGATCGCTCAGCCGAAGGGCCCGCAGTGATCGCCACCCGCTCGGTCTTCTATCCCGACACTGAGGAGGTGATGGGTTGGGATATCTCCGAGCGCGGCTTCGGGATCGTGCTCTCGGCCGAAGTACCGCAGATGGTGACCGATCACTTACGCCACGATGTCGATGCCTTCCTGGCCGAGCATGAGCTGACCCGTGGCGACATCGCCTCCTGGGTCTGTCATCCGGGCGGACCGAAAGTCTTGGAGGCCATGGAGCAATCCCTCGAGCTGTCGCGGGACGCGCTCGCCGTGACCTGGCGTAGCTTGCAGGAGGTCGGCAATCTGTCGTCGACCTCGGTGCTCCTCGTGCTGCAGGAGACGATGAGCGACCACCGTCCGCCCGCTGGGAGTTACGGCATGATCACCGCCATGGGCCCCGGGTTCTGTTCCGAGCTCGTCCTGGTGCGATGGTGACCGGAGGCGTCTTGAGCGAAGGCATGATGGACACGCGTTGGCTCTACATTGCCTTGATCGGCCTGGTGGTCTTGGAGCGCCTGGCGGAGCTGGTGATTACCGAGCGCAACGCCCGCCGGCTGCGCGCCCGCGGGGGCTTCGAGGTCGGCCGAGAGCACTTCCTGCCCATGGCCCTACTGCACACCGGGTTGTTGGTTGCCGCCCCACTGGAAGTCTTCTACCTCGATCGACCGTTCATCCCGGCCTTCGGCTTGGCGATGCTGGTGCTGGTGCTGGCGACCATGGGGTTGCGCTACTGGGCGATCTCGAGCCTCGGCGATCGTTGGACGGCGCGGGTTTTCGTGGTTCCGGAAGAGCCGCCGTCGGTGGGAGGCCCGTACCGTTGGCTGCGCCATCCGAACTATCTGGCGGTGATCGTGGAAGTCGCGGTGCTGCCCCTGGTCCACATGGCCTGGTGGACGGCGGTCTTTTTCTCGATCAGCAACGCCTTCATGTTGCGCACCCGGATTCGGGTCGAGGAGCAGGCTCTCGAAGAGAGCTCCGCCTATCTCGATGTGCTGGGTGACCGGCCGCGGTTGGTGCCGGGAAGCAAGGCCTGATCGCGTCGGTTGACCTGGGCCGTTCGATCTGCACCGGTCGATCCATGCCGGCTCATCCGAGCCGCTGCAGCGAACGTAGTCTCTCGGTACATGAAGACGTTTACCCTCGAGCGCTCGAGCTTTCTCCCCCACCCGATCGATCAGGTTTTCGGATTCTTCGCCCAGGCGCAGAACTTGGAGAGCCTCACGCCGCCCCTGCTGCGCTTCCAGATCCTCACTCCCCTGCCGATCGACATGCACCAAGGCACCTTGATCGACTACCGATTGCGGGTCCACGGCATCCCACTGCGCTGGCGTAGTGAGATCACCGCCTGGGATCCGCCCCATCGATTCATCGACGAGCAGTTGCGGGGACCCTACCGCCGCTGGGTGCACGAGCATCGCTTCACCGAGGTGGACGGCGGAACCCAGGTGGTCGACCACGTACAGTATGCGGTCCTCGGCGGCAGCCTGATCCGGCGGCTCTTCGTCGCTCCCGACCTGCAGCGCATTTTCGACTATCGCCAGGAGCGTCTGCCGGGCCTGTTCGACGCCTGGTTGGCAAGTGGAGGCTCGGCTTGAGCCGATCGCGCCTCAGTTTCAGACGGCAGCGCCTCGGCACCGTGTTCGACGCCGCTCTGGTGCAGCTGGGGTGGTGGGCCTGCGTTCTGGGAGCGGCCAACGGTTTCTTCTGGGCTGGCCCCCTGATCGTGGCGCTGCTCCTTGCCGTGCAGATCGCCGGGCTTCCCGCCGAGGCACGGCGGTGGGCCTGGCGTAGCGCCTTGGTGGCCGGTGTCCTCGGAACGGCGGTCGACTCGCTGCAGAGCGGTCTCGGCCTGATGACCCTGCATGGGTCGACTGTCCCTTGGCTGGCGCCGTTGTGGATCACCGTCTTGTGGTGTCAGTTCGTCACCGTCTTGCCCGCTTTCGCGGCGTTGCGCTCCCGGCCGCTCCTCGCCGGCCTGCTCGGTGCGGTGGGCGGGCCTCTGGCTTATGGCGGAGGGGTTCGTTTGGGCGCCGGCAGCCTGCACCCGGAGCCCTGGGTCAGCCTGGTGTCGGTTGGCGTCGTCTGGGCCTTGGCCCTGCCGCTGATGCTGCGTTTCTTCTTGGAGTCCGAAGAGTCGTCCGAGCGAAGGATCTTGACCGCGCCAGTCTCGGCCAAAGCGCTCGAATCATGAGCTTGGCCGGTCAGTGGATGAACCGGCTGGCCGACGCCAGTATCTTCTTCTCTTTCGATCGCTCGGGGTTCCGCCGCCATCAACGTCGGTTTCAGGCCGCGGATCTGGAAGTCGATCTCGCGGGGAAGCGGTGTCTGGTGACCGGCGCCAACTCTGGCTTGGGCCGGGCGGCGGCCCAGGCGCTGGCCTTTCTCGGGGCCGAGGTCTGGCTGCTCTGCCGGTCCGAAGAGCGCGGCCGCGTGGCCGAGCGCGACATTCGCATGGGCACCGGCAATGATCGAGGGCGTCTCGAGATCATCGATCTGGCCAGCCGAGCATCGATCTTGCGATTCGTCGAGCGTCTTGGGGATCGTCCGGTCGACGTCTTGATCAACAATGCCGGCGTCTTGCCGGATCAGCGGATCGAGAGCGAAGACGGTATGGAGCTGACCTGGGCGACCAACGTCGTCGGTCCGTTCCTCTTGACCTGGAAGTTGGTGCCCCATCTGCAGCGCGCCGCCGGGGGGCGGGTGATCAACGTCTCGTCGGGCGGGATGTACACTCAGCAGCTCGACCTGAGAGACGTGCACTGGCTCGAGCGACCTTTCGACGGCGTGGTGGCCTACGCCCAGAGCAAGCGCGCCGAGGTGATCCTGACCGAGCTGTGGGCCGATCGCCTGAGGGATCGAGGCATCTCGGTCAACAGCATGCACCCGGGCTGGGCCGATACCGCCGGCGTCCGGCACTCGCTGCCGAGGTTTTGGCGCTTGACCCAGGGGCGCCTGCGCAGCCCCCGTGAGGGGGCCGACACCATCGTCTGGCTGGCGGCCTGCGAGCGCATCGCCGGCGAGACAGGGCAGTTCTGGTTCGATCGCCAGGCCGTTGCAACCCATCTGCTGCGCACTCGGGAGCGATCGGGCGACCGGCAAAGGTTGTGGGAGCTCTGCCGTCAACAAGCGGGGCTTTCAGCCGGATCGAGGCTTTCAGCCGGATCGCTGGGATAGACTGGCGCCCGAGCCCAAGCCGTAGGACTGACCCGAGGAGCAGAATGACGGAAGCCGAGATCCTTGATCGGATCGCCACCGTAGCGCGCGAGAAGTTGGACCTGGAGATCGAGCTAAAGCAGGACATGCGGTTGGTCGAGGATCTGGCCCTCGATTCGATCCGTCTACTGACCCTGGCGATGGAAGTCGAGGATCGTTTTCGGATCTGCCTCGACGAAGAAGACGAAGAGGGGATCGAGACGGTCGCCGACCTAGTCGAGCTGGTGGGGAGAAAACTTGCCGCCGCTTGAGACATTGAACGCGCTCTTGGAGCGCGCCGCGGACTTCCCCGAGACCGGGCTGCGCTTCATCGATCGCCGCGAGCAGGCGAGCTGGGCGAGCTGGGCCGAGATCCATTCCGAAGCCCGTGCTGTGGCAGGCGCTCTGAGACGACTCGGCATCGAGCCGGGGCAGCGGGTTGCGATCGTCTACCCCACGAGCGTCGAGTTCTTCCATGCGTTCTTCGGCATTCTTCTGGCGGGCGCCGTGCCTGTGCCGCTCTATCCGCCGGTCCGCCTCGGGCGGCTCGACGAATACCATGCGCGCACCGCTGCCATGCTACGAGCGGTCGATGCACACTTGGTCCTGGCCGACCGGCGGATTCGGCGCCTGCTGGGCCAAACGATGCGTGCCGCACAGGTCCCCCTGGGTTGTCTCACCGTGCGCGATCTGTCGCGCGACGGAACCGAGTCCTTCGATGCGCTAGCCGTCGAACCGGCCGCCCTGGCCATGGTCCAGTTTTCCTCCGGCACCACGGTGGACCCCAAACCGGTCGCCCTGTCGCACCGGGCCGTCTTGGCCCAGGTGCGGGCGCTGAACGGCTTCTGGCCCGATGCAGGTCGCTGGGCGGAGGTCGGTGACGCCGACCTGGCCGGCGTCAGCTGGCTACCCCTCTACCACGACATGGGGTTGATCGGCTGCGTGTTCCCGGCCCTCGAGAGGCCGGCGGTGCTGACCCTCATCGGTCCGGAGGTTTTTGTCGCGCGGCCATCAATCTGGCTGCGGACGCTGTCGCGCTACCGCGCGATGATCTCGGTGGCGCCGAATTTTGCCTACGGTTTGTGTGTCGAGAAGATTCGCGACGACGAGCTCGATGGCGTCGACTTGAGCTCCTGGCGGGTGGCGCTCAACGGCGCCGAAGCGGTTGCCCCCTCGGTCCTGCGAGCGTTCCAGCAGCGCTTCGCTCAGTGGGGGTTCCGCCCGGAAGCCCTGACCCCAGTCTACGGGCTGTCGGAAGCG
>JBCCGX010000521.1:0-6980 GCA_039029035.1 Acidobacteriota bacterium
CCTACCGTGCGAGATGATGGCCGGCGTTTCGGCCGACAGCCTGGGGCTGAACGGTCACGAGACCTTCGATATCCAGGGTCTCTCGGACTTGATCGCCAAAGCGGCGGAAGGTGACCCCGGCCGCGAGCTCACCGTCAACGCTCACAAGGAAGACGGCAGCCAGGTCGACTTCCAGGTCAAGGTGCGGCTCGATACGCCGCAGGAAGTCCAGTACTACCTGCACGGCGGTATCCTCCAATACGTGCTGCGTCAGCTGCTCTAACTCCGGCCCAGGATCGAAAATCCCGGGCGACGCCATGTCGCCCCTTTGGCGCGTCTGTCCCTTTGGGACAGCAGAACGTAGTCTGGGTTTCAATACCAGGTGCGGAGAGCGCGGGCACCCTCTGGGCAAAAAAAACCCCGCGCCTTGGAGGGAACGACACGGGGGAGGAGACTCTTTGAGGACTTTGGAGTACGCGTTGTACTGAACTCGTTTGACTCGGTCTCTGCTTTGACTCGGTCCTTGCTTGGACCGTCAGCCGCCTGCCAGAGCGGCTTCATGGAGCTTATTCGTAGCTCGCGCCCGGTCGGATTCATCCCTTGAGTCTGCAGCGCTATCGCTGTCGATTCGACCCTTGCATCGGCTACCTGCCAGATGCGCCGACGGAACGCACCGCGGGGTCCGCTCAACGCCAGGCGAAGCGTCATGATTGTTCCTGTTGACATCCCACATGAGCCGAGGCATACTCCTGTTGTTATCCCACAGGAGGAAGCCTTGTGACAGCGACTCGCTCACCCATTCTTTCAGGACCTTTTGATCTGATAGCACTCGAGGGATTGGAGCCGCTGGGCCGCCGCGGCGACGGGGATGTTGATCTATGTTGACTCTCCTCCGTGTGGCCCTGGCACGAATCCGTGCCTTTCTGCGTCCCGGGGATCTCGAACGGGACTTCGATGAGGAGTTGGCCTCTCACCTGGCGATGGCGGAAGAGGAAAAGATCCGCCAAGGGATGGCACCGGACGAAGCGCGGCGGATCGCCCGGGTGGAATTGGGCGGGTTGACGCAACTGCGTGAGGCGAGCCGTGAAATCCGCGGCTTGCCATGGCTGGATACGTTCTGGCTCGATATCAAGCTGAGCGTCCGCATGCTGCGAAAGTCCTGGGGCTTGACCCTGGTCGGTGGCTTGGCGATGACGATCGCGATCGGTATCGGCCTGGTGGTCTTCTGGCTCCTCGAGATGGTCTTTTGGCCCACGCTGCCGCTCGACGAAGGTGACCGAGTGGTCGCACTACAGACCTGGGACGACAAGACGAGTCGCCGGCACGAGACTTTGGAGTCCGATTTCGAACGCTGGCAGGGTCGCCTGCGCTCGGTTAAGGACATCGGTGCTTTTCGGACGGTCGAGCGCAATCTGGTTATCGCGGAGGGGTCGGCCACACCGGTGTTCGTCGCCGAGATCACCGCATCCGGATTCCAGCTGGCGCGGGTACCCCCGCTCTTGGGGCGACCGTTGGTCGACGCCGACCAGCGCGATGGAGCACTTCCGGTCGCGGTGATCGGCTATGACGAGTGGCAGAAGAGGTTCTCGGCCGACTCGGCCGCAGTCGGGCGAACGATTCGCCTCAGCGGCACAGACCACACCATCGTCGGCGTCATGCCGAAGGGCTTCGCGTTCCCGGTCAGTCACGGCTTCTGGACGCCGCTGCGGGTCGCTCCCTCGGGCGATCGGCAGGAGGGTTCGGCCGATGTGGAGGAGTCGGTGGATGTCGTCTTTGCCCGTCTCGCTCCTGGTGCCACGCTGGAAGGTGCTCAGGCGGAGCTCACGGCACTCGGGCTGGTACCCCCAGTCGCTGATTCGACAAGCAGCGACCGACTCCGCCCCTGCGTCGTGCCCTATGCGTTGTCCTTTGCCGGCGATATCGAGCGCGGGGAGGTTCCATGGGCGGTTCGCATCGTCCTCCTCCTCGTCGTTCTGTTGCTCGTCCCGCCCTGCGCGAACATCGCCATCCTGGTCTACGCTCGGACCCTGGCGCGCTACGAGGAGTTCGCCGCGCGCTTTGCGCTGGGCGCGAGCCGTAGCCGCGTCGTCGGACAACTCTTCATCGAGGTTCTGGTGCTGGCAGCGGTGGCGGCCGGCGCAGCTCTCTTGCTCGCTAGCCTAGCCGGTGCAGCCATGCGCGACTTCTTCGTGGGGCCGCAGCCGGGTGGCGGAGTACCCTTCTGGATCGACTTCACTCCCTCTTTCCAGACGGTGCTCTTCGCCGCTGGCCTCGCTCTGGTCGCTGCCCTGATCGCGGGCGTCGTGCCGGCCCTCGAGGCAACCCGCCGGCAGCTGAGCTCAGGGATCCGGGCCCCTGGCAGCCGGATAGGCCTGCAGCTCGGCGGCACCTGGACGGCGTTGGTCGTAGCCCAGGTTGCACTCACTTTGGCCGCTTTGCCGTCGGCCATCGAGATGGGCTGGGGGACGGTCCGCAAGGGCATGTTGGGGCCGGGCTTCGCGGCGGAAGAGTACCTGACCGCCCGTCTCGCAGTGGATCAGGAAGCGTTCGAGAGGAGGAACCGTCAGGCGGCGGGCGATGATCGTCCATTCGCGCGCCGCTTCGGTGCCCTCCAGGCCGATCTGGTCCGGCAATTGAAGGCCGAGCCCGGAGTCTTGGGGGTGACTTTGGCCATGGCGGTCCCCGGCGAGGAGCCGTGGGCGGGTCTCGAGGCCGAAGCTCGGCCGTCGGGAGACAGTCTGTTCGGACCTCCCGGGGTCGAGGTCAATCACGTGGACGAGGCCTTCTTTGAAGTGCTCGATATCCCGCTCTTGACCGGCCGTGGCTTCGAAGCGGGTGATTTCGAGTCGCCTCGAAGCGCGGTGATCGTCAGCCAGACCTTCGCCCGACAGCTGCTTGGCGACGGGAATCCACTGGGTCGTCGGGTTCACTACACCTACACCCCGGACGGAAAGCGCTTGGCCGCGTCAGAGCCTGTGACCTGGTATGAGATTGTTGGAGTGGTGGCTGACCGTCCCGCGCACTCGACGACAGGCACGATGTACCATCCCATAGCTTCGGGACAGGTTCACCCAGCAAGTGTCGTTCTGCACGTTGGGGCAGGCGTCAGCCCCTCCAGCCTGGCGGATCGACTGCGGGAAGTCACTTCGGCGTTGGATCCGACCTTTCAGGTCCAAGAGATTGTCACCCTGGACGAAATCTACCGTGAGAACCAGATCGGCAACAGCTTGGGTGCCCTCTCACTCACGATAGTGACACTGAGTGTCCTTCTCCTCTCGGCGGCGGGTATGTACGCGCTCATGTCTTTTACCGTCAACCAACGTCGCAGGGAGATCGGGATTCGTTCGGCCCTCGGGGCACAGCCTCATCGCCTGCTGACTGGCGTCTTCCAGCGGGTGCTGCGCCAAGTCGGGCTCGGGTCGGCCATCGGTGCGTTGGTGGCCCTCCTACTCGACTATTACCTGCCGGTCGAAAGGCTGGGTGGCTGGAACGTCCCGGGTATCGTCCCCGTAGCGGCAGCGTTCATGTTGATGGTCGGCCTACTCTCGGCCGCTGGGCCGGCGCGTCGCGGCCTCCGAGTCGATCCCATCGCGGTGCTGCGCGAAGGCTAGCGCTAGATTCCATCCGACGAGCGACCCATAGTCGGTCCTGTTGGATGGGCTGCGCCGGGCTGCGGAACTCGCCGGATCCTATTGAGTTGCATAAGGTTCGACGATCCAGCGGTTTGCGAGAACCTCACCGCCTACACGCTTCGAACAGTCCTCGCCCCTGCTCGCTCCACCAACAGGACCTCAAAGGTGCTGTTTCGGGATGGGATAGCTAGGCCCAGCTCGCGAGGAACAACTTAGAGTTTCAATTCACCGTGTAGGGCTCGCTGAGGGTGAACGGAGCGATCTCGGCGTCGAAACCCTCGCCGTCCTCGGTGACCATCTGGTAGGTGCCGTGCATCGCGCCGGTGGAGGTCGTCAGCGGGCAGCCCGAGGTGTACTGGAAGCTCTCGCCCGGCGCCAGCTTCGGCTGCTCACCGACTACACCCGGCCCCTTCACCTCCTCCACCCGGTTCTCCTCGTCGGTGATGATCCAATGGCGCGAGACCAGCTTGACCGTCTCCTCGCCATCGTTGCGAATCGTCACGGTGTAGAGGAAGAACCACATATTCTCCGTCGGCCGCGAGCGGGTTGGGTCGTACTGCGGCTCGACGTGGACTCGAATTCCTCGGGTGACGGCTTCCGATGAGAACATGCTGCCCTCTCCTGGTTACTGACTGGACCTTGATTCAACGGGCCTGTGCAGGCCCAAGGCCGCGCGGATTCTCTGCTGCTCTCCCTCGACCGCTGGGGCAAGCGCCGCAGGCGGCGTCAAGGCGTCGAGCCATTCTAGCGCTTCGGCGAAGTGGCCGTGTTGGTGGAAAACCTGGGCGGCATACAGGCGGACCTCCGGTCGGCCGTCGCCCTGCTCTTGGTTCCAGCGTCGGAAGAGGTCGGTGATCTTGGGGCTGGCGAGGATCGGCTCGAGGCGGATGCGGCTCGCTGCCAAATACTGGCGAGCGCCGGCCTCCAGGTGGCCGGCTTCGCCGAGGGCGGCGGCGAGCAGCACTTTCGCGTCGCGAAACTCCGGCAGGCGTCGAGCGACAAAGCCCAGGGCGCGGACGGCGTCTTCCGGGCGACCGTGGCGCAGCAGCGCTCGGCCGAGGAGGTATTGGGCGTCGAGGGCGCTCCAATAGCGCGCCAAGGGTTCCTGATAAGCGGGGTCGTCGGTCAGGGCGATGAGCTCGGTGAGGGCGAAGGGGTCGCCGGGCGTGCGATCGAGCGCCTCCTCGAGCAGCTCGATCGCCCGTTCGCGATCGCCGCTGAGCGCCATCGTCTGGGCCAAGAGGATCCGTGGCTCCGAGGGTTGCCGGCCGCCACGGTAAACGGTGATGTCGAGCGCGATCAGCTTTTCCAGCACCCGCTTCGCATCCGCCGAGTGGCCCGCCGCCAGGTGGATCGCGCCCAGGTCGAACTCGGCCGCCGGTCCGGGCAGTCGATGCTCTTGCAGGCGTCGGGCGACCCGCTCCTCCAGCGTACCTTCGGTTTGCGGGAAGTAGGCTGGTCGCAACCAGTCGAGCCACCAGGGGGCGGAGGCCACCGCTGCGACGGCCAGGTCGCTGTGCAGAGCCAGCGGTTGCTGGCGGCTCATCTCGCGGACCTCTTCGAGCCGGCTCTCAGTGTCGAGCGACGCCCGGCGTCGGTAGCGCTCGTCGAACTGCGCGTCGTCGGGCCAGCACAGGACCAAGGCGAGCAGCAGCACGAGAACGATCCACGGTCTGGCCCGGCGCCGGTTCTGTCGCCAATACTCGACGAAGACCGCGGCGAAATAGAGCAGGGCCGGCAAGAGCACCAGGCGTTGGCGGGCGGAGACGTAGAACACGAGCATCACCGCCAGTTGGCTCGCGCCCAGGGCGTAATAGAGCAGGCTCTGGCGCAGGCGTCGCGCCTCGAGCAGCGTGCCGACCAGGGCCAGGGCGGCCAGCCAGGCGAAGGGCAAGGTCGGCAACCCCAGGCGCATGTCGAGCTTCCAGGCGGTCGGGACATCGTGCCAGCTGAACAGGTGGAAGGCGCGGATCAGCTTGTCGCCGAGCAGGTCCACGAAGCGGCCGGGCTCATGACGGATGAACTCCCTGGCCTTGGCGGACCAGAAAGCGTTGACCTCGGTGATGGTGAGCTCGCGCCCGGCTTCTGCACGGGCGACGGTGCGATAGTGCTCGTGAGCCGCGTCGGGGATCTCGCCGGAGTGGCGCACCAAGCCGACCACCGTAGGCGGGTAGATCGCGCTGGTGCCGAGAGAAAGGGGGTTATTGCCCTCGAAGAACACCGTGCCGGGGTTCATCAACGGTGTCCGCGGGTCGCCGGTGACCGCCTGGGCCCGCCAGGCGAGCAGCACCAGCACAGCCGCCACCGGTACCAGCAGGGCGAGCGAACGCTGCAGCCACAGTCGACCGCGGTCACCACGCCAGCGGAAGTAGAGCGGCGTCAGCAGGAAGGCTGGCAAGAAAGTCGGTCGGGTCGCCAGGCACAGCGTGGCAGCGAGACCGGCGAGTGCCGCGGCGCCGCGGCTCGGTCGATCGATGGCGACAAGAAAGGTCAGCAAGCCGAAGAGCAGGAAGACTTCGGGCTCGAGGATGCGCTCGTACACCAGCAGGTGGCGATCGAAAGCCATGACGACCGCCGCCCCGAGCGCCAGGCGGGTGGAGAACCTGCGCTCCAACAGGTGGAAAACGAGCCCGACCGAAGCGGCGGCGAGACCGATCTGTAGCCAGGTGAGCACCCATTCCGGCTGCGGCAGCAGCTGTTCCGCCCACAGGCTGAGCTGGAAGTAGAAAGGTGAGAAGTCCATCAGCCGCTCGGTCGGCAGCTCGCCGCTCAGGAAGTGCTCCGCCGCCAGGCTGTATTTGCGGAAGGTTCCGGGAAGTGGATAGAGGAGGGCGACGAGGGTGTGCAGCAAGAAGGTCGCCGCACTGACCGCCAGGGCTCGATGTTTCATGAGCGACGCCCCAAGAGCACGAGGCCGACCAGGCCCGCCAACGCTGCCAGCCAGCCCATTCGGGTCGGTCCCCGGTCGATCCACAGGCGTACCTCGTGCTCACCCGGCGGCACCTCCACCGCCAGGCGGTGCAGATTGGCCACCACCGGCGCGGCGGATTGACCATCGACCGTTGCCCGATAAATCCCTAGAAAGGCACGTTGGGTCACGAGCACGCCACCGGATTCGGACGCGACCGACACGACGAGCTCTTCGGTTTCGTCTCTCTCGACCTCCAGGTGACCGGCCGTGCCACGGGTCTCTGGGCCATCTCCGGGTAGGGCGACCATGGTGCGCGGGTCGAAGGTCTCGGAGGTCAGAATCTCGAGAGCACCGTTCATGTGCGGTGCTCGCAACACGGTGCCGACGAACTGCACCGGCGCCGCGGCTTGGGTCAGCGCATAGACCCGTACCGGATGAGCAGGACCAGGCACTGTAGC
>JBCCGX010000522.1:0-6963 GCA_039029035.1 Acidobacteriota bacterium
AAGCCTTTGGCGAGCTCTTCGCTGTCGCTATCGAGCAGGTAGCGCACGAAGAAAGTGCTGACGTCGTAGCGCAGCTGTCGATCCTCGGGGTCGAAGAAGGTGCTCGCGGTCAGCCCAGTGAGCTGTCGGAGCGACGGTGGGTCGGTGGCTTGCCACCGCCGGCGCAGCAGACTCGCCGCGCCCAACGGGCCGCTGAGGTGGATCGTTCGGTCGGCGTCGAGCCAGCCGCCGGGTTGGTAGAAGTGCTCCTCGACCACCACGCTACGACCCCCGAGGGTCGCGAGTTGGAGGCGCCCCGAGGGGTCGATGCGGCCGAAGGCGAGGTCGTTGGCCATGCCTTCTTCGAGCCAAGGCGGGGGAGGAGTGATCAGGTTGCGTCGATTGAGCACGTGGGTCAGCTCGTGGACCAGAATAGCGGCGACCTCTTCGGGGCTCTGGCGCCCGACATACAGCACCGCGAGCTGCCCATCAGCGTGGCCGAGAGCGCCGCGCTCGGCCTCCGGGCGGACCTTGCTCTCGTAGACCCGGTAGTCGTCCTCCTGGGCGAAGAGGACCACCGCCTCGGCGGCTGTTGCAGGCCGGTCGAGCTGGAAGCGATCACGGTAGGCCTCGGGTAGGTGGTGGGCGATGCGGTCGAGGAAGCGCAGGACCGCGCGATCCTCTACATCGGTGAGCAAGTCGAACGGACCGAGCGTCGCAGGCTTCCCAGGGCCGAGCCCGAGAACCTCGCGCGCCAGGGTGAGGCGTCCTGCAACCGCCGCGGGCGACGTTACCCGCCCGGTCGGGGGGGCCTCGTCCAGGGCCGAGATCCAACCTTTCCAGTCGGCGTAACGCACCCGGATCCAGTGGCCTTGCCGCTCCAGGACGTCGACTTCGGTCTCGGCGTCGACCCTCGCGACCGTCGGAGCGTGCAGATCGGGGCGACTGTGGAGCCGGGTGCCAGGCTCGAGCCAGAGCCGGTCGCTGGCAGGGTTCTCCGTCGAAAGGGCGGCGGGCGCACCGAGGACGGGCTCGCTCTCTTGCCCGAGGAGGGGCATCGAGAGGGCCAGTAACCCAAGAGCCAGTCGCAGGCCGAACCGCCGCGGCGATCTCGATCTCGACGGCCTGTTCACCGACCGGTTCACGGCGCCAGACGCATCCCGTCTTCAGCGCCTGCCAGGGTGACTGCGGCGGGTGCGTGGACCCCCTCGACCCACACGATGCGGTGTCGATCGAGCCGCTGCACCAGCTCCCTGACCGCCTGCTCCAGCTTGTTGAGCGACGAGATGTCAGTCACCGGCCCCCAGGGGCTCCTCCGGGTTCGTGAGGCAGGCTGCGTCTCGGGCTCAGGCGACCAGACGAACAGCGGGACCCGCAGGGACTCCAGGTAGTGGCGTACGGCCTCGGGTCGAAAGAGGCTGGTGTCATCGACAGCGCGCCCGGTCACCAGGACGACCGCCCGGCGACGGTTGCGTCCGGCGGCCAGCAAGCCGGCGACGGCGACCGCGTCGGCTAGGCGCGGGTCCGGGCCGACCCCGGCCGGTGGTGAGAATTCAGTGAGCAGCCAATACAGGCCGCCGTCCTGGGCGGTGAAGGCCTGGGAGGGAATCAGGACGTCGAAAGCCGGCCTGGCCTGCGGCTGTCGTTGCGAGAAGGGCCACACGAAACGGATCAGATGGTCTTTCGGCAGCGCCATGCGGAAGCGTAGCGATCTCGCGGCCTGGCTCTTGAAGCCGACCCGGGCGCGCTGGCGCAGAGTCTTGTCACTGGTACGCCCGATGCGGTCTAGGATCGGTCGGATCGCCTCGTCGCGCACCACCACGATCTCCGCCGGGCCCTCTTCCGCCGCGACCACGCGGAGCGCTCGGCCTTCGGTGTGCAGGCGGCCGCGCAACTGGCTCAGGTCCGGCAGCTCGGCGCCGCGCTCGAGCACGAGCGGTACAGCGGTCAGCTGCACATTTAGGCGGTCGCCATAGGAGCCGCCGAAAACGGTCTCGAGCACGGTGGTGACATTGGCTGAAAAATCGAGCTCGGCGCGGAAGAAATGCAGCTGTTCGGGATCGTGGGCAGGCAGGGGGATACGGCGCGGATCCTTCACCGTCAAGGGCCTGCCGTCGAAAGAGACCTCGATCGACACCGGCTCGGTGGCCACTACACTCTGCCAGCTCAGCCGGGCGGTGACGCCACGGCCGCGCTCGCCGCCCTCGAGCATCAAAGAGGCCTCGGCCGGCGAGCGCGGTAGATTGACCCACTGCCGCGCACGACCGAGCTCGCGCCGCCCGTGATCGTAGGCGACGGCGATCAGCTCGTGGGGCTCGAGCGCCTCGCCGAAGTCGCACACTATGGACCACGGCTCGCCGCTCAGCTCACCTACCAGCCTGTCGTCGAGCCGGATTTCGACCCTGGCGACCGCCTCGTCGACCAGGAGCTCGACCGGTTCCGGGCCGACGATCAGACCGAGGAAGAGGGATGCAAAGGCGATCATGACGTCCTCGATCCCAGGCTAGCACAGGGCAAGCGAAGCGAAGCGCTCTGGTAGACTGACCGGGTGGGTTCGATGCCCGCCACCCGGACGATCAGCCCCGACCCTTCCCGGCTCCGGAAACCATCCGTGCAAGCCCACTCCCAAGCCGCGTGGCGGCCCCGTCATCGGCCATCCTTCTGGCTCGCCGTCGGCTGGCTTCTCGCCGCTGCTGCCCTGGGCGAGGGGCCGGCGCCGTTCACCGAGATCGCCACCGAGAGCGGGCTCGACTTCGTGCATTGGAACGGCATGTCGGGGGAGCTCTACTTCGCCGAAGCCGCCGGGGCCGGCGTCGGCCTGCTCGATTGTGACGGGGACGGCGACCTCGACGTCTATCTCTCCCAGGGTGCGATGTTGGGCCGGGGCAAGACCTTTGCCGATGCTGTTTTCTCGCCGCCCGAGCAGGCTCTGCGGGTCGATCAAGTGCCGACGGATCAGCTCTACCGCAACGAGCTCTCCGTGCAGGCTGACGGTCGCCGCGAGCTGCGGTTCAGTGATATCACAGCGGCCAGTGGCCTGCGGGCGACGGGCTACGGCATGGGCCTCGCAACCGGCGACGTCGACAACGACGGCGCGGTGGACCTCTTCGTCACCACCTTCGGTCGCGATCAGCTGTGGCGCGGGCGCGGCGATTGTACCTTCGAAGACATCACCGAGAGCGCCGGAGTCGGCGCTGGCGGTGCCGGCAAGGAGTGGAGCGTCAGCGCCAGCTTTGCCGACTTCGATCGCGACGGTTGGCTCGATCTCTATGTCGGCCACTACGTCGACTTCGATCTCGAGACCCACAAGCCTTGCTACACCACCTCGAGCGCCCGAGACTACTGCGGCCCGCGCTCCTACAATCCGCTGCCCGATCGCCTCTACCGCAACCGCGGCAAGGGTGCGGACGGCAAGGTCCGCTTCGAAGACGTGAGCGCCGTCGCCGGCATCGCGCTCGAATTCGGCGGTGCCTTAGGAGTTATCGCGGCCGACTTCAACCTCGACGGCTGGATGGACTTCTACGTCGCCAACGACCAGCTGGCGAACCAGCTTTGGATCAACCAGAAGCCGGGCAAGGACGGCCTCGTGCGGTTTGCCAACGAAGCGGCCCTGGCCGGTGTCGCGGTCAACGTCGACGGCGCGGCGGAAGCCTCCATGGGTGTCGATGCGGCCGATTTCGACGGCGACGGTGACGAAGATATCTTCCTCACCCATCTCGAGCGTCAGACCAACACGATCTACGTCAATGAAGGCGACGGCTGGTTCTCCGACGAGACCCTGATCACCGGGCTCGGCGCCGCCAGCCTGCCGTTCACCTCCTTCGGCACCGCCTGGATCGATTATGACAACGACAGCTGGGTCGATCTCCTGATCGCCAACGGTGCGGTACAGGTCATCGCCGAGCAGGTGGCGGCGAAGGATCCGTTCCCCCTGCGCCAGCCGAACCAGCTGTTCCGCAGCCTGGGGCGCGATGCCAAGGGTGGGGTGCGCTTCACCGAGGTCACCGGCCCGGCGGGTGGGGCTTTCGCGATCTCGGAAGTCAGCCGGGGTGCCGCCTTCGGCGATCTCGACAACGACGGCGACACCGACGTCGTGATCACCAACAACAGCGGTCCGGTGCGCCTGCTGCGGAACGAGGTGGGCAGCAAGGTGGCTTGGCTCGGCCTGCGCTTGCTCGATCCGGCGCTGCAGCGGGATGCCTTGGGGGCGCGTGTTGCTGTCGAGCTGCCCGGCAGACGGACTCTGTGGCGCCGGTCACGAGCCGACGGCAGCTTCGCCTCGGCCAACGACCCGCGCGTGTTGGTTGGTCTCGGCGCACAGCCGTCGCAACAAGTTGCAGAGGTACGGGTTGTCTGGCCGGACGGTTCGATCGAGGTTTGGCGCGATCTACCGACACGGCGCTACACCACCCTGCGCAAGGGTGCCGGCGAGACGCCATCGGCCGAGAAGCCGAGCGCCGCTTCGGCGTCGCCTGCGACGCCGAAGCCCGAGAAGGGCTCCTGAGGAATGGGTCGAGCTCGTAGGGTGCGAACGGCGTACGGTTCGGCGATGGTTTGGCCGGAGGTGCCGTCCTGCGGCCGGCACCTCGATGCCGGCAAGATGCCGGCGCTGCCAGCGAAGACTCTCGAACAGCACCGCACCGAGCTTGCGAAAGGTTGGGCCAGTGTTCTGTTGTTGAGTCTGCTGGTCGTCCTGCCGTCCGCCGCAGTCGCGGAGGTGCCGATCCCGCAGCCGCAGCTCGAAAAGCTGGAAGCGGGCGTTCGGCAGCGGCTGTCGGCCGCCTATGAGGCCTTGGTCAGCGCCGTCGCTGCACCGGAGGTCGGCCCGGCAGCAGAGTCGGCGGAGCGCGGCAAGCTCTACGGTCACACCGGCAAGATCTTCCAGGCCCACCATGTCTTCCCGGTGGCCGAGGCCTGCTATCAAAACGCCGCTGCGCTCGATTCCGAGGAGCTGTTGTGGCCCTACTTGCTAGGATTTATCTACGAAGACACGGCCCGCCTGCCCGCTGCTGCGGCGCAGTACCGACGAGTGCTAGAGCTCGAGCCCGCTCACCCGTTGGCCCAGCTGCGCCTGGGGCGAATCCGGCTCGAGCAGGGTGAGGTCGAAGAGGCCGAGGCGCTGTTGCTCGCGGTCGCCGAAGTGACGGAGCTCGCCGGCCCCCTGCGTGCTGCCTTGGGTAAGATCGCCACCGCCCGCGAGGCCCATGAGGCGGCGGCGCAGCATTACGAAGCCGCTTTGGCTGCGCAGCCCCAGGCGAGCCAGCTACACTACCCTCTGGCGCTGGCCTACCGCCGCCTCGGCCAGGTCGACAAGGCGCGTGAGCATGCTGCCCAGGGAGGCACGGCCAAGGTCGTCGTACCCGACTCGATCCTGGCCGAGGTCGGCTCGCTTTCGGTCAGCTCGCAGATGTTTCTCACCAGCGGCGCGCAAGCGCTCAAGGCCAAGCGTTTCGATCTGGCGGAGAAGGCTTTCCGCGGTGCCATCGCCGCCAATCCCGACAACAAGCGCGGCCACCTCAACCTTTCGGTGGTGCTGGCGCGGCGCGGCGACTACTCGGCGGCGGAGGCCAGCGCGCGCGAAGCTCTGCGCCTCGATCCGGCGTACGGCTTCGCCTACTTCAGCCTTGGCACCATCCACGAGGCGCGCGAGCAGCTCGGCGAGGCGATGGCCTTCTACGAGAAGACGCTGGAGCGTCTACCCCGGCATCGGGAGGCCAACTTGCGGCTGGCCAACGCGGCGATGCGCACCGGCGACTACGAGCGGGCTGCGGAGCGCTATCGCACCGTGGTCGAAGTGTCGCCGAGCTTCGTCCGGGCCCGCTTCTTGGAATCGATGGCGTTGATCGCTCTCGTACGCTACCCGGCGGCGCGCCAGGTGCTGGAAGAAGCGGTGAAGATCCAGCCTGGCAACCCGGAGCTCAGCCGCACCCTGGCTCGACTCCTGGCGACCGTCGACCCGCCGGATCCTGCCGCCGCGGCGCGCGCCTTCGAGCTCGCCCGAGCCCTCGGTCAGGAAAGCGCTGAGGACATCGAGACCCTCGCCATGGCTCTCGCCGCCGTCGGTCGCTTCGCCGATGCCGCGGCAGCCCAGCAGGCAGTGCTGGATGCGGCCCGTGGCCAGGCGGCGCCGGACATCGTGCGCCACCTGGAATACAACCTCGAGCGCTACCGCCAAGAGCAGCCGAGCGATCGGCCGTGGCCTGTGGAAAACGGAGCGGACTAGCCGCTTCCCTGTGCAATCTGGCGCGAGCTCAGGGCGAGCTCCAGATCGGCAACGAAACGCGAGTTCGCCTCCACCCCGCCGGCCAGAGCCGTATCCAGGTGGGTTTTAGCCTGGTCGAAATCACCGCGGGTGAAGAGGGCCACCGCCAGGTTGTAGTGCGCCAAGTGATGGTCCGGATTGACCAGCAGACACACCGTCAGCGCCTCGATGCCAAGGGACCGTCGATGGGTTCGCAGGTAGGCGATCCCCTCCAGGTAGAAGACCTGCGACGGGATGGCGCGGAAGGATTCGAGATTCCACCGTTCGCGGAAGATGAACTGCTCGGTCTCGATCTTGTCCGGCGTCATCTGGCGCGGACCGGCCGGGCCCATCGGCGGCGTCGAGCCCGTGCTGCCGCTGCGATCACTCAAGGCAGCGGTTAGATCCTGAATACTCAACAGTTGGCGCTCGGCGACCTGGCGCTTGAGCATGTCGCCGATCTGGATCTCCTGCTCCCACGTCACATAACGCTGCTCGGCCTCTTCCAGCACGATCAGCGCTTCGGCATAGCGCTGTTGGCCTACCAGCGCCTTACCCAGGCCGAGATAGGCCGTCGGTAGCGTCGGATCGACCGAAATAGCACTGCGAAACTGCTTCTCCGCGCCGGCGAACTCCGTCTGCTTCACCAGGCGCTCGCCCTTGGCCGTCTTCGATCGGGCCAGCTTGAGGCGATCCTTCCCCGTCGCTCCGGCAATGGGGCATAGAGCGATGAACAGAAAGGT
>JBCCGX010000523.1:0-6961 GCA_039029035.1 Acidobacteriota bacterium
AGCGCCTACGGCACCGTGAAGGTCCGCTTGCGGCTCACCCCACCCTCCTTCGTGTCCGAGAGCGTAGCGGACGGCCACCTCTACTTCTTCCTGCCGGGGCAAACGGCCGCTTCACCCACGCGCCGTGTCGGCTTCCAGGTGCCGATCGACGGCGCTTTCCACACCGTCACCCTTGACGCCGGCTCCCATCCCGAATGGGGTGCCGGTCAACCGATCACCAAGCTGCGCCTCGATCCGATTCTCAATCCCGGCGGGATCTGGGCAGGCACTGAGGTCGTCCTCCAGGAGCTCGTGACCGAGCCCTGAGACGGCCGAGAGGCGCGGGGACGCCTGCGCCTCTCGTTCCGATCTAGCTGGCGCGCCGCAAGAAGTCGGTCAATCGGGCAGGCAGCTCGAGGCGGAACAGGGCGCCGCCGGCGGGGTGGTTCGTCGCGACGATCTCGCCGCCGTGCTCGCTGATGACCCGGTGCACGATGGCCAGACCAAGGCCGGTGCCGCCTTGGCGGCGGGTAAAGAAAGGCTCGAAGATGCGCTCCAGATCCGCTGCCGCGAAGCCCGGCCCGGAGTCGCGAACCAGGCACTCGATAGAACGCCCAGCCCAACGCGTTTCGACGATCACTTCGCCACCGGTTGGCGAATGCTGGACGGCGTTCTCCACCAGGTTGGTGAAGGCCTGCAGGATCCGGGTCCGGTCACAAGCGATGCGCGGCAGGTCCGGAGCGCAGCGAATCGTCAGTTTGACGTCCTTCGCCTGAGCCGCAGAGGTACAGATTCGACAGGCTTCCTCGACCAGTTCTGTGATCGATTCCTCGCAGTGCGTCTTCTCGATCGGTTTGCCGTAGTCGAGGAGGGTCTGCATCAAGGCATTCGTTCGGTCCCCGTGCTCGCGCAGGAGCCGCACCAGGCGCGGCACGTTGTCCACGTGGCCGGCACTCTGCTCGATCAAGTGGGCCGTACCGTTGACTGCTACCAGGAAGTTGCGCATATCGTGCGCCACCCCGGCGACGAGGGAGCCTGTGGCCGCCATCAGCTCCTGGCGATGGAGCGACTCCTGGAGGTCGACGATCTCGGTCACATTGCGGGCGACGGCGATGATCGTTGGACGTTCCCGCTCAGGATTGTGGACCTTGGAGACGGTGATCTCCCAACTCTGGCCGGAGTCGAGGTCCTTGATCGGCACGGTGGTGCGGTGACCCTTCTGAGCCTGGGTCAGCCGCTGGCTAGCGGTGCGCCACGGCTCGCCGGCACCGAGGTCCGAGATCGTCTTGCCCAAGTTTTCGGTGTACGGTTTGCCTGAGAGCCGCATGGCCGCCCGGTTCATGCGCAGGATCCGGCCGTCGGGATCGAGGGTAAGGATCGGGTCCGCTACCGCATCGATCGTCAGCTGCCATTCGCTAGCGACGGCCCGGATTCGCCGCTGCAAGCGCAGCCAGCGCCCGACCGCGACGAGGGTCAGCGTCAGGGCCGTCAGGGCCGCGACCGGAGCCCACCAGCCTCCACGGGGTGCCAGCCAGATAGCGACCAACGCACTGCCGAAAGCCAGTAGGGCGACCAGCAGCAGGCCGCGACCGTACGGCTTCGGCACCCTTGCCAAGGGGTGTTTCGGTGCCGTGCTCAGACGGTCCTGTTCGATGGTCGGCTGGCGGCCAGCAATCGTTGGACGATCAGAGAAGCCGTCCGGTTTGGGTGCGGGAATGTCCAGGGTGTGCATGCAGGTCAAAAATCCTCGTTCGACCCAGAGAACATCAAGATCCGTGCCACGATCCTGCCGCTGTACGAATCGTCCGACCCTAAGCAAACATTGACCCGCTCCTTCGGGAGTCGGCGCGGCGGCGGGGAGTTTCTCCCCCACCGGGAGTTCTTACGGGTCGACCGTCCCGAGGCGGGATAAGCTTGGTCACGCCTGGCTCTTTATCTGTCCGGATCAAGGTGGAGAACCCGCCCATGCCTCGCCGACCCACTCTCGAAGACCGCCTGAACCGACTGGCGGACTTGCGTAGCGAGCCCGACAGCGAAGTGGTGCGGCGCGAGCTCGAGAAAGCTCTCGGCGATCGCAGTAACCACCTGGTGGGGCGCGCCGCCAAACTGGCGGCGGAATTCGAGCTCGAAGAGCTGGCGCCGGCGATGACCGCTGCGTTCGACCGCTGTATGGACAATCCCGAAGGGACCGACAAGGGCTGCGTCGCCAAAGCAGCCATCGTTCGGGCCCTGGTCGACTTGGAGGTGCGAGCGGAGGAGGTCTTCCTGCGCGGGGTACGCCATCGCCAGCTCGAAGGAGCTTATGGCGGACCGGTGGACACTGCGGTGCCAGTGCGGGCGGCGAGCGCCGAGGGACTGCTGATCGCGCGGTCTCCGGACCTGGGCCTGGAGATGGCGGATCTTTTGGTCGACCCGGAGACCGAGGCCCGGGTGGCGGCGGCGCGGGTCTTGGCGGCCTCGGGGCGGGGCGAGGCCGAGCCGATGCTGCGCCTCAAGGCCCAACTGGGCGATGCCGAAGGTGAAGTCACCGGGGAGGCGATCGCCGGTCTGCTGGCGATCGCGCCGCAGCGCTCCCTCACGTTCGTCGCGCCTTTTCTACGCTCCGAAGATCCGGCCATCGTCGAGGCGGCAGCCCTAGCCTTGGGCGAATCGCGGTTGGAGGAAGCGGTACCGCTGCTCAGCGAATGCGCCGAGCGGACTTTCGACCCGCGTTTGCGGCGTACTTTGCTGATCAGTCTCTCGATGCTGCGCCGTCCGGCTGGCTTCGACTTCCTTCTGTCGCAGGTCGAGATCGCGCGGCGGGATCAGGCCACCCATGCAATCGTCGCCCTCGGCCTCCACCGAGGCGATGAAGCCCTGCGCGAGAGGACCGAAGCAGCGCTCGCGCGCCGCGGCGGCGACCGCGCGCTACACGCGGCCTTCGCGCAGGCCTTCGACGGATGATCAGCCGTTCTTGAGACCGTCGCGGATCTCCCGCAGCAAGAGGATCTCTTCGCTCGGCTCCTTGGGTGCGGCAGGCTTCTCTTCTTCCTTCTTCTTCGCGTTGTTGATCGCCCGGACCATCATGAAGACGACGAAGGCGATGATCAGAAAGTCGAAAGTCGTCTGCAGGAAGTTACCGTAGTTGAGCGTCGGCGCGCCGGCTTCTTGCGCTTCCGCCAACGTGGCATAGCTCGTTTCGCCGAGGTTGAAAAAGAGCTGTTTGAAATCGACGCCGCCGAGCAACTTGCCGATGGGCGGCAGAATGACATCGTTGACCAACGAGCTGACGATTTTGCCGAAAGCTCCACCGATGATGATGCCAACGGCCATATCAATAGCGTTGCCTTTGACGGCAAACTTTTTGAATTCACTCATCATGGACATACTGCGATCCTTTCCTTAAGTGTGACAAGACTCTCCAAGCTCGGAGCCTGGACATGAAAGCAGGCATCGCGCGGTGCAGACCAGACCCTGGAGTCTGCCGCGCAGGCCTGTTCCGATAGTCGGATACTTCCATCCTATTCCAAGACTCGTGCCAGCTACAGGGGAGCTTTTCCGCCGAAAAACCCACGTAGCCCCGCAGGTTTTGCTCGGATGTAGTCCCTTTCTGACGGGGAGATCTACCTGGCCGGGAGAATCTTCCAGGTGGTGCGTGCTACCCTCGCTGGGCCATCAGCAAACTCAGGAGGGGTCGTGAAACGACGCAAACAGAGCTGGCGACGGATCGCCGGCACTTGGCTCGCATGCGCGCTAGCGCTGAACACGGTCGTCGATGCGCAAGCATCCAGTGCTGAGGAAGGATCCGCTGGCCTCGCGGCCGATTTCTTCGATGCGCTGGAATACCGCCACATCGGACCGCTGGGCAACCGGGTCATCGCGGTGACCGGAGTGCCCGGAGATTCCAACGTCTACTACATCGGTGCGGCGTCCGGCGGCATCTTCAAAACGACCGACGGCGGCGTCCACTGGCAGCCGATCTTCGATGATCAGCCGGTATCCTCGATCGGCGCGCTGGCTATCGCGCCGTCGGATCCCAACGTCGTCTGGGCGGGCACCGGTGAGACCTTCATTCGGGCCAACATCTCCCTCGGCAACGGCATCTACAAGTCCACTGACGCTGGCGCCACATGGCGGCACATGGGGCTCGACGCCACCGGCCGGATCGGCCGGGTGATCGTTCATCCCACCGATCCACAGATCGTCTACGCCGCAGCTCTCGGGCACACCTACGGCCCGCAGCCGGAGCGCGGCGTCTACCGCACCACGGACGGCGGCGAGACCTGGGACCGGGTGCTCGCTAGCGGCGAGAACGCCGGCGCCTCGGACCTGGTGATGGATCCCACCAACCCGCGCATCCTCTTTGCCGGCCTGTGGCAGATCCACGTCGACACCTGGAGCCGTCAGAGCGGCGGACCGGAAAGCGGTCTCTACAGGAGCCGAGACGGCGGTGACACCTGGCAGCAGCTCACCGGCCGCGGTCTCCCTGACCCCCCCTGGGGCAAGATCGGTCTCACGATCTCGGCCGATGACCCGCGCCGCGTCTACGCTCTGATCGAGACCAGCTCGAATCGCGACTTCGCGCCGTCGGATCCCTTCCAGGGCGTGCTCTGGCGCTCCGACGACGGGGGTGGCTCGTGGTCGATGGCCTCGGCCGACAACACCCTGGTGCAGCGGCCGCTCTACTATTCCCGCGCCCTGGCGTCGCCGGACGACGCCGACGAGGTGCACTTCATGGCGGTGCGCCACAGCCGCTCCCTCGACGGTGGCAAGACGGTCACCTCGAACAACCCGGCCGGTTGGGACCACCACGACATCTGGATCGATCCCGAGCAGCCCGATCGCATGATCGTCGGCCACGATGGTGGTGTCTCGATCTCCACCACCCGTGGCGAGACCTGGTTCAAGCCGCAACTGCCGATCGCCCAGATGTACCACGTCAACGTCGACGATCAGATCCCCTACTTCGTTTACGGCAACCGCCAGGACGGTCCGTCGGCCCGCGGGCCGTCCAACACCTTGACCGGCAACACCATCCCGATCGGTGCCTGGCGTTCCGTGGGAGGCTGCGAGGTGGGTTTCGCCATTCCCAACCCGGCGGATCCCAACATCGTCTGGACCGGCTGCTACGACGGCATCCTCGAGCGCTACGACGAGCGCACCGGCCACGTGCGCGACGTCAGCGTGTGGCCCGCCGCGGCCGAGAGCTGGCCTGCCGCCGAGCTCGAATACCGGTTTCAGTGGACCTTTCCGATCGCTATCTCGCCCCACCCGCCGCACCCCGTCTACGTCGGCAGTCAGTACGTCCATCGCACCGTCGACGAGGGCCAGAGCTGGGAGCTGATCAGCCCCGATCTCACCACCGATGATCCGGACCTACAGCAGCGCACCGGCGGCCTGACGCTTGACGACGCCGGCCCGACCCTGGGGCCGACCGTGTTCGCCCTCGCCGTCTCGCCGCTGGATCCCAGTGAGATCTGGGCCGGCACCAACGACGGCCAGGTACAGTTGACGCGCGATGACGGCGCTACCTGGGAGAATCTCACCGCCAACTTGCCGGACCTACCGCCGCGCGGCACGATCTCCAACATCGAGCCCTCGCGCCACGTGGCGGGCACCGCCTACCTCACCGTCGACCGCCACCAACTGGGCGACTTCGCCACCTACGTCTACAAAACCACCGACCACGGCGCCACCTGGCAGGCCATCGGCACCGGCGTGCCACAGAGCGTCGTCGCCTTTGCCCACTGCGTGCGCGAGGATCCCCAGCGCCCCGGTCTGCTCTACCTCGGGGTCGAGAACGGCATCTACGTGTCGTTCTCCGATGGCGAGCGGTGGCAGGCGCTGCAATCGAACCTGCCGCATGCGCCGGTGCATTGGCTCGCCGTGCAGGAGCGTTTCAACGATCTCGTCGTCGCCACCTACGGCCGCGGCTTCTGGATCCTCGACGACCTGACGCCGCTGCAGCAACTCGACCCGGCCGCTCTGAGCTCTGAGCCAATGCTCTACGCCCCGCGGCCGGCCTACCGCTTCCACGGCCAAGAGCCGCCGATGATGCAGCCCGAAGATCCTGCCGCCGGCACCAACCCGACCTATGGTGCCTCGCTGCACTACCACCTCGGAGCGCCGCTAGCGGACAGCGAGACGGCGGGTGCCGAATCGAGCACTGAATCGAGCGCCGAGCCTGAGCTGCGACTGACGATTCTGGATGCCGCCGGCAACCTCGTCCGCACCCTCGACAACGCGCCGCGCGGGGCCGGCTTACAGCGCGTGTTCTGGGACCTCCGATACGAGTCCACCAGCGAGGTGCGGCTCAGGACGCGGCCGCTGGAGAACCCGCATGTCACCCTCGGCGACGAGGGCTGGCGGTCGCTGATCGATGGCGGCACGCTGTCCGTACTGGCGCCTCCCGGCGCCTATACCGTGCGGCTCGAGGTCGGTGATCGCAGGCTTGAGCAGCCGCTGACCGTGCTCAAAGATCCGGGCGCCAGCGGCAGCGCCGCTGATCTGCGAGCCCAGATGATCCTCGTCCTACGCCTACGCGAGCTGATCGACGAGACGGCCGGGATGATCAACGAGATCGAGTGGACCCGCAAACGGCTGGTCGATCTCGACGCTCGTCTCGCCGAGAGCCACCCGCAAGCCAGCGACGTCCGAGAAGCCAGCGCGGCCCTCGCTCTGGCCCTACGCGAGCTCCAAGGCCAGTTCTTCGACCTGCGCCTGACCCAGGCTGGCCAGGACACCCTACGCTGGAAGCGGCTGCTCTACGCTCGCCTGCTCTACCTGGCAAGGAGCCTCTCCCGCGCTGATCATCCGCCCACCGATCAACAGCGCGAGGTCTTCCACGAGCTCGAGACCGAGCTGTACATGCATCGCGGCCGCTTCGAAGAGCTAAGGGATCACCAGGTTCCGAAGTTCAACGAGCTGCTGCGTGCGAAAGGCATCCCGAACGTTATCTTCGGCTGATGTGAAAGGGTCTCAGTCGCAGCCTCCAGGCTCAAAT
>JBCCGX010000524.1:0-6959 GCA_039029035.1 Acidobacteriota bacterium
GGCCGCTCGCCTTGGTGACGTCGGTGAAACGCAACCGGCGGCTGCCGTCCGGCTGCACCTCCAAGTCGTTACGGTACAGGCGGTCGGTGAGCGGCAGCGGGTGGCGCGGTGGAACGACCGCTTGGGCCGGATCCGGTGCGGTGCCGAGCATACGCCCCTGGATCAGGTAGAGATCCAGGTCGCCGTCGTTGTCGTAGTCGAGCAGAGCGCCGCCACCGCTGTTGATCTCGGCCATGTAGAACTCGCCCGACATGCCGTTGAAGTGCACGAAGTCGAATCCGGAGTCTGCCAGCTCGACGAACAACTCAGCAGGGATCGGTGTGTCATCTGCCAACGCGATCGAAGCGGGGCTGATCAACGCGGCGGTGAGGCCGAGCAGAAGGCGAAGGCGGGCCGTGGTGTGGGTCATCTCGTCAGGTTTTCGGGTTGGGTCGCGGGTGGCGACGGCGGGTTCCGAGCGAACCTGTTAGGGATACGGTAGAACGGCCGCGACAGTTGCTCAGCCCATCCGGCAGCGGCGAGCGATTGGCGATCGTAGCATAGCGATTCGGTCCACGAGCCGGCCAATCCGCTCGCGGCCGGTCCTTGATAGGCCTCAAGAGCAATGGATACACTGCCAGGGTTCCCGACCGCCCCGGGAAATCCCTGCCAACACGAGGAGCGCACGAGATGATCGACGTAACCGGACGCCGAAGCCGAGCTGGTCTGGCTATCGCTTTCTGGCTGGTCTGTCTGACGCCGCAGGCCTGGGCTCAGGAGGAACCACCGAAGCGCAAGAAGCTGCTGGTCCCTAGCGACGTGCTCGAAAGCTCTTTGAAGGCGCGCTCTGACGCTCAGTTCAAGACCCTCGATCAGTTCGAGACGTTCTACTTCTTCCGCTTCACCGACCGCACCGCGGAGAGTGGCATCCGTTTCCGCCACTGGATCGTCGACGACGCCGGCAAGGACTACAAGATGGTCCACTACGACCACGGCAACGGCATTGCCGTGGCCGACGTCGACGGGGACGGTCTACACGACGTGTATTTCCTCTCTCAGGTGGGACCCAACGAGCTGTGGCGTAATCTGGGCGGCGGCAAGTTCGAGAATATGACCGAGGCTGCAGGAGTGGCGGTGGATGATCGGATCAGCGTTACGGCCTCGTTTGCCGACATCGACAACGATGGCGACGCCGACCTTTTCGTCACCACGGTGAAGATGGGTAACCTGCTGTTCGAGAACGACGGTAAGGGGCGCTTCAAGGACATCTCCAAGGCTGCCGGGGTGGATTACGTGGGCCACTCCTCCGGCGCGGTTTTCTTCGACTACGACCGCGATGGCTGGCTCGATCTCTTCGTCACCAACGTCGGTACCTACACCACGAGCCGCCAGGGGCGGGCGGACTACTTCATCGGCGTGCAGCAGGCGTTCTCCGGCCACCTGTTCAAGGAGCGCACCGAGGCCAGCATCCTCTACCGCAATCTCGGCCCGAGCGAGGGCGGCGTACGCTTTGCCGACGTGTCGCAGAAGACCGGCCTGGTGGACACCAGCTGGAGCGGTGATGCGGCAGCGATCGACCTCAATCGCGACGGCTGGCTCGATCTCTACGTGCTCAACATGCAGGGTGACGACCACTTCTACCTGAACATCGAGGGCAAGTTCGAGGACCGTTCGGCCGAGTACTTCCCGCGGACGCCGTGGGGCTCGATGGGGGTCGAGTTCCTCGACTATGACAACGACGGCCGATTCGACCTGGCTCTCTCGGACATGCACTCGGATATGAGCGAGATCATCGGCCCCGAGCGCGAGAAGCTCAAGTCGCGCATGCAATGGACCGAGCCCCAACTGCAGGGTGGCGACAACAACATTTTCGGTAACGCCTTCTACCACAACCGTGGCGAGAAGGAAGGGACGGTGGAGATGGCGGAGGTATCCGACGCTCTGGGCACCGAGAATTACTGGCCTTGGGGCCTCTCGGCGGGGGATCTCAATGCGGATGGCTTCGAGGACCTGTTCATCACCTCGAGCATGAACTACCCCTTCCGCTACGGGGTCAACTCGCTGCTGCTCAACAACATGGGTAAGAAGTTCCTCGACAGTGAGTTCATCCTTGGCGCCGAGCCGCGCAAGGACGGTGCGGTGACCCGCGAATGGTTCGATCTCGAATGTGGCGGGGCCGACAAAGACCATGACCACTGCAAGGGGCAGGACGGCCCGGTCACCATTCTCGGCACCCTCGGCACCCGCGCCTCGGTGCTATTCGATCTCGACCGCGACGGCGATCTCGACATCGTGACCAACGAGTTCAACGACGGCCCTCTGGTGCTGGTCAGCGACCTGTCGGAGCAGAAGGAGGTCTACTCCCTCGAGGTCGAGCTGCGCGGGCACAAGTCGAATCGCGACGGCCTGGGTGCGGTGGTCAAAGTGGTCGCCGGCGATCTGGTGCTGACCCAATCGAACGACGGTAAGTCCGGCTACCTCTCGCACAGCTCCCTGCCGCTCTACTTCGGTCTCGGCGAGCAGAAGAAGATCGATCGGATCGAGGTGCACTGGCCCTCCGGCGTCCAGCAGACCGTCAGTGAAGGGCTGGCGGTGAACACGCGGGTGACGATCGAAGAGAAGGGCGAGGACTGAGCCGGCCATCGCGCCGCCCCGATCCCGCCCTCGAGCTGGTAAGCTCGGGCCCTCTCCTCGCTAGGAGGGGGCGAGGGATTGCCTCAAAGTAGCCAAACTCGCCCGCAGTTCGATCACAGCCCGAGACTTCATATCACCGAGATAGGAGCGGCGCTCGGATCCCTTGAGGACGGCGCGGATGCGTGAGCGCGGCCTTGGAAGGCATGGCAAGCCCTTTTGGTTTGTGAACAAGCCATCCGGAGAGCCGCACCAGTTGACGTAGCGCGCCGGGGCCGCCTAGGCCGCAGGGGGCCGAGTGACGCGGCCCTTCGGCGTTTTCGGAGGGGATCTGATCAGCGTCCCTTCCCTGGAGACAGAGATGACCCATGCTTTGAACAAAACCCACGATCCGGCTCTGCGCAGCTGGGTCGCCTCGGCCAACGAGCCGGGATCAGACTTCCCCATCCAGAATCTGCCCTTCGGAGTCTTTCGGCCGAGCGACGGCTCGCGCGCGGCCCGAGTCGGCGTGGCGATCGGCGACCAGATCCTCGATGTCGCGGCGTGCCACGAGTTGGGGCTGTTGAGCGGCCAAGCTGCCGAGGCTGCTGCTGCTTGCGACCAGCCGTCGCTCAATGCCTTGATGGCTTTGGGGGCCGCGTCTTGGTCGGCTCTGCGAGCGGCGCTGTCGGAGCTCCTGAGCGAAGGAAGCTCTCAGCGCGAGAAGGCGTCGCAGGCGCTGGTCGCGATGGATGAAGCCGCGATGCAGATGCCGGCGGAAGTCGGCGACTACACCGATTTCTACTGTTCGATCTACCACGCAACCAACGTCGGCAGCATGTTTCGCCCCGACAACCCCTTGATGCCGAACTACAAGCACTTGCCAATCGGCTACCACGGTCGTAGCTCTTCGGTGGTGCTGAGTGGCGCGTCGGTGCGCCGACCCAAAGGCCAGACCATGGCCGACGGAGCGGCGGCGCCAGTCTATGGAACGTCGAAGCTGCTTGACTACGAGCTCGAGGTGGGCTTCTTCGTCGGGCCTGGCAATGACGTCGGTGAGGTCTCGACGGTCGACGAGGCCGAAGCGCGGCTTTTCGGCTTCTGCCTGGTCAATGATTGGTCGGCGCGCGATATTCAGAAGTGGGAGTACCAGCCCCTCGGTCCATTTCTCGCCAAGAGCTTTCTGACCTCGATCTCCCCCTGGGTGGTGACCACCGAGGCCCTGGCGCCCTACCGGCTGCCGGCCTTCGAGCGCGCGGCCGAGGATCCGCAGCCTCTGCCGCATCTCGATTCGGCGGCCAATCGAGCCCAGGGTGGAGTGGATATGCAACTCGAGGTCTACCTGCGGACGCCTCAGATGCGTCAGCAGGGCCTCGAGCCTCAACGCCTGACAAGTGGCAACTTCCGCGATATGTACTGGACCGCAGCCCAGATGCTGGCCCACCACTGTTCCAACGGTTGCAACATGCAGCCCGGCGACCTGCTGGCGAGCGGTACCGTGTCGGGACAGGCGAAGGACTCGCGCGGCTGCTTGCTCGAGCTCACCTGGCGCGGTAGCGAGCCGGTGGAGCTACCAGGCGGTGAGGTGCGCAGGTTCCTGCAGGACGGCGACGAGGTGATCCTGCGCGGCTATTGCGCGAAGGAAGGGGCGGCGCGGATCGGCTTCGGCGAGTGTCACGGGCTCGTCGAGCCCGCCGAGTCGGCCCCATGAGCGCCGGCCCCATGAGCGACGGTGGGGACCAGCCCTACTGGGAGCCCTCGAGCGAGCGCCTCGACCGAGCCAACCTGACGCGGTTCCTCGACGAAGTAGCGGCCGACGTCCCGTCGGTAACCGACTACACAGCCCTCTACCGCTGGTCGGTGGAGGAGCCGGCGGCGTTCTGGGCGAAGGTGTGGGACTTCTGCGGCATCGTCGCCTCGGTGCCAGCCGAGCAGACGGTGGTATTCCGCGATGAGCGCGGCGGCGTCCGGCCGGGTGGAGTCCAGTGGTTTCCCGGCGCACGCCTCAACTTCGCCGAGAACCTCCTGCGGCGTTGCGGCGAAGAGGGTCGCGCCGACAAGCCGGCCCTCGTCTTCTGGAACGAAGGGGGGCGCCAGAGCGAGCATAGCTATGCCGAGCTCTACGCCGAGGTGTCGCGCCTCGCACAGGCCCTGGCCGTGGTGGGGGTGGGTCCGGGGGATCGGGTGGCCGGCTTCCTACCCAACCTGCCGCAGACGATCATTGCCATGCTCGCCACGACCAGTCTGGGGGCGATGTGGTCGTCGTGCTCGCCGGACTTCGGGGTCAAGGGTGTGCTCGACCGCTTCGGTCAGATCGAGCCCAAGGTGCTGTTCGCTGCCGACGGTTATCGTTTCGGCGGCAAGACCTTCGACTCGCTGGCTCGCGTTCGCCAGGTACTCGAGGCGATTCCGACCCTCGAGAAGGTGATCGTGGTGCCTTACCTCGAGCCAGCGCCGGCGCTGTCGTTCTCGGACCGTGCCGAGCTGTGGGGCGACGTCGTGGCCGCCTACGCACCTGGTGAGATCGATTTCGCTCAGCTGCCCTTCGACCATCCGCTCTACATCATGTACTCCTCGGGCACCACTGGGCTACCGAAGTGCATGGTGCACAGCGCCGGCGGCACTTTGATCCAGCATCTGAAAGAGCTCGTGCTGCACACCGATCTCGGGCCGGACGACCGCATCTTCTACTTCACCACCTGCGGGTGGATGATGTGGAACTGGTTGGTGTCGAGCCTCGCTACCGGCGCCACGGTGCTGCTCTACGATGGCTCGCCGATGAAACCCACCCCGGAAATCCTGTTCGACTTCGCTGAACGCGAGGGGATGACAGTCTTCGGTACCAGCGCCAAGTACCTGGCGCTGGTCGAGAAAGAAGGGGTCGAGCCGCGCCGGGGTCGCGATCTGCAGGCGCTGCGGACGATGCTGTCCACCGGCTCGCCCCTGGCGCCGGAGAGCTACGATTTCGTTTACCGCGAGATCAAAGAGGACGTCTGTCTGTCGTCGATCTCCGGCGGCACGGATCTCATCTCCTGTTTCGCTTTGGGCAACCCGATCGCGCCGGTCTATCGCGGCGAGCTCCAGACCCGTGGCCTGGGCATGCGGGTCGAGGTCTTCGACGAGACCGGCCAGCCGGTCGTGGGCGAAAAGGGTGAGCTGGTCTGCACCGGGCCGTTCCCCTCGATGCCGATCGAGTTTTGGAACGATCCCGATGGCTCGAAGTACCATCAAGCCTACTTCGATCATTTCCCCGGTGTCTGGCGCCACGGCGACTGGGCTGAGGTCACCGAACGCGGCGGCATGATCATCTACGGCCGCTCCGATGCCACGCTCAATCCGGGCGGAGTGCGGATCGGTACGGCCGAGATCTACCGCCAGGTGGAGCAGAACGACGAGGTCGTCGAGAGCTTGGTGATCGGCCAGGATTGGCAGGGCGACACCCGCATCGTGCTCTTCGTTCGCCTGCGGCCGGGCCTCGAGATCGACGACGATCTGCGCCACCGGATCCGGCAGCAAATCAAGTCCAATGCTTCGCCGCACCACGTGCCGAAAAGAATCATCCAGGTGGCCGATATCCCGCGCACGCTGAGCGGCAAGATCACCGAGCTGGCGGTGCGCAAGATCATCCATGGCCAATCGGTCCAGAATGCCGATGCCCTGGCCAACCCGGAGGCCTTGGAGCTGTTTCGCGACTTGCCCGAGCTGGCGAATTGAGTCGTGCTATGATTCGCTCCGGTTGACTCGGCGCCGTCTCTCTGGTCAGACCGTCTTCCGCGCCGAACTGTCGACCGGAATCCTCACCTCGGAATCGCTCCTGCGGAATCACTGCTTGTCATGTCCCACCGTTACGCCACCCTTTGCTTTTGCATCCTGGTATTGACGTCCGGGCTCCCTGCCCAAGGCCAGGAGAGGACCGCGTGGCCGGCGAGCGGATCTTTCGAGACGGGATCCGCCGAGGCGGGATCGGCTGAAATCTATGTTCTGCCGCCAGTCGACGAGGTCCAAGTGGCCGAAGCGGACGAGCGCCGAGCGATCAGTGGGCAAGTGCCCCACTACGCGGTAGCCCATGAGGTCGACATCAACCCCTGGGACTACGGGCAGTGGGAGCTGCGGCGTGGCGACTTGGCGCGGTGGCGTCTGCGACTCCGTTCTCCGGGTGGGCTGTCGCTCAGCCTGGCCTTCGAGCGTTACCAGATGCCTGCCGGTGGACGCATGATGCTCGTCGCGGGCGCGGGTAGCCTGCGCGTCGGCCCGTTCACCGAGGCCGACAATGACGACCACGGCGAGCTCTGGACGCCGCCGATGCCGACCGATGATCTCCGGATCGAGGTCGAAGTCCCCTTCGATGCGCTCGGCGAGCTTCAGATCGA
>JBCCGX010000525.1:0-6958 GCA_039029035.1 Acidobacteriota bacterium
GCCGGGACCAGGATGGAGCCGATGAAGAGCAGGTTCCAGGCGTAGAAGTGGACGGCGAAGATCAGATGCTCGGCGAAGTACGTCCGTCGCCGCCGATAGACCAGGCTCGTGGCGGCGGCGAGGAGAGGGACCATTAGGAAGACCAGCGTCTTGGCGTAGGTGGCGGACCTGGCGTCGAAGAGGCGGGCGAAGTCTTCGAAGGCCATGCCCCGCCGCTGGACTTCTTGGTCGACGATATCGACCAGCCTCGTCGCTTCGCTGTAGAACTGCTGGTGGATCTGGGACGTGAGGCCTGTGTTGTAGCCGGATGCGCCCGAGAACGGCTGGACCAGGAAGTAGACCAGGTTGGCCAGCAGGAACATCTGGATCGGCTTGAGATAGGGACGGCGACGACCGGCCAGGTACTCCTGGCTCAGCTTGCCGGGCCGGGTCAGCAGCAGGCGGAAGCTGCGATAAAGCTTGCTGTCGAGCTGCGTGATCTCGCCCACGGCCCGAGCCAGAAAGACCCGCATAGAGAGATCGTCAGCTGGGCGGACCGCCTCGCCGCATTGGGCGCAAAAGGGGCCGTGCAAGTGGGCGTGACAGCTGACGCACTCTTTCGGGTGGGATGAGATCTCCAGCATGACGGTGACCGTATCCTACCGTCGCTGCCAAACCGGTGACCCCACAAGCAGCGTCCCCAAGACCGGCTGTGCCTGCCGAGATCTACCGTCCCAAGGCTTTCGATCCCGCGGTCGTACGGGAAGAAGCTCGGGCTCTCGATCAAAGAAATTCCATCATTGCCTCGGCGCGGGTCGCGTTGATCTGCCCGACCCAGGACTCCAGGATTTTGCCGCCGCGATCAACCAACAGGGTCGTTGGCACGCCGCGCACCCGCAAGGCCCTGGGGTCGACCTGGACGAGCTGGTCGACTCGGACTCCCGCTTCGGCCAGCAGGGCGGACTCGGCCTCGAGGTGCTCTGCCGTCGCGACCACGCCGGCAATGCCGACGGTGGAGCCGCGCCGGTCGCGCTCCTGGGCCAGCTGGCCGAGGGATGGCAGACTGGCGGTGCAGAACTGGCAGTCGGGGGAAAGCACCATCACAAAGCCGCGCTCGGCGTTCTCTGGCACCAGGTCCCGCAGCGCTTCGATCCGGTCGCCTTTGGCCAGGGGTTGGTCGGAGGGCTGCAAGTAGCCCATCGCCCTCTCGCTGAGGATCACGGCGCAGACGGTCAGGACGACCAGGTAGGTGGTGATTTCGAGACGTGAGACCCAGGGGCTCCGCTGGGGCAGGGTGGTGGATGACATGGCGGCTCCTTGGCAGTCGGGACGGGGTTGGAGGCGACGAAGAGGGGTCGTCGTGGTGGGAGAGACAGAGTTTCTGTCGTTGGATCTGCAAGGTGCGCTCCCGAGCTCGGGAGGTTGAGCGGCCGGGAGCGCACCCACAGTTCAGTCAGAGCTCAGCAACGTCGGATCAAACAGGGCCACTGGTCGCATGGCAGATGTCGTAGCAAACATCTCGCGACTGGCCGCAGAACTCGATATCGAACTCCCACTTGATCTCGCACTGCGCGATACAGAGCTGGGTCGAGGGACCGGAGCAGCCTTGCTGGCAGGCGGCGTTCTGATTGCTCGCCGAAGCGGTGCAGAAGTCGTAGCTGTTGTTGCACCCGTTGATGCACTGGGCCAAAGTGCCGAAGGCCTGGGCCGGGGTCTCGGTCATGGCGACGCCGAGGGTGAAGAGAGCACAGACGGCGGTGAACAGGGCAAGCTTGGTTCTCATACGGACTCCTTGAAGAGAGGTGGTCGGACGGTTGCCGTGTTATCGCAGGCGAGTCCCGCGACCGGCTCCCGGGGGGAAGAGCAATCCCTGTGCCGTCTCGAGAGCCTGGTTTATCGTTCGTTTTTGTCCAGGAGGTGGCTCCAAGTGTGAGCCAGTGGCTCAGCCATGGCGCCACGGCCTGCTCGGCCCAAGCGGGTGCTCACCGGCAATCTTTCGGTCGCTTCCGACACCGGGACCTGACGGCGCCAGGGGCCTGACGACGGGCGGTACACCCCGCCATCGGCCTATCCTGTCCCTGGCTTGGCGGTCGCGCGACACGGTGCGAGAACTCTTGGCTCCCGCGGGCCGTATGGGAAAGGAACTTTTCGGTGAGCTACGCTATCTCGGTCCTGCCGTGGTCCCGGAAGCCGCTTGCCACCCATCGCTCTCGAGGAAAAGAAGATATGAGAAGAATCGCAACGCCTGGCCTACTGACCCTCGTCCTGCTCGCGACCCTCGCTCCGGTGCCCTCGGCGCAGGCCCAAGGCATTACGACCCCACCCGGGGGGGACAATCAGCGCTCGGTCATCACCCAGTACATGGGCATGGTGTCGGTGACCATCGACTACAACAGCCCCGATGTTCACAGCCCGACCGGCGAGGATCGCACCGGCAAGATCTGGGGCGGCCTGGTGCCCTACGGTATGACCAACCTCGGCTTCGGCCCCTGCAAAGAGTGTCCGTGGCGAGCCGGTGCGAACGAGAACACCACCTTCACCGTCTCCCACGATGTCGAGGTCGAAGGCAAGTCGCTCGCGGCCGGTACCTACGGTCTGCACCTGGTGGCTGGCGAAGAAGAGTGGACGGTGATCTTCTCCAACAACTCGACCGCCTGGGGCAGCTTCTTCTACGACCCGGCGGAGGATGCCTTGCGGGTCAACGTGAAGTCCGAGCCGGCCGAGTATCGCGAATGGCTCACCTTCGACTTCGCCGACAAGCAGCTCGCTTCGACCACCGCCGCCATGCACTGGGAGAAGCTGCGCGTGCCCTTCGTCGTCACCGTGCCCAACCTGACCGACCTCTACGTCGAGAAGATCACTCAGGAACTGCAGAGCTCGCCCGGCTTCACCTCCCAGAACTGGGCCGCCGCGGCCAATTTCGTGCTCCAGCGTGACACCGAGAACAAGCATCTGGACAAGGCGCTGGAATGGGCGGACCAAGCGATCAACGCGCCTTTCGGCATCGGCCAGAAGAACTTCCAGAATCTCGCCGTCAAAGCCCAGGTTCTGGTCAAGCTGGGGCGCGGCAACGAGGCCCAGGCGGTGATGGCCGAAGCGATGGCGGATCCCACGGCGACACCGTTCCAGATCCACGGCTACGGTCGGGCACTGGTCGGCCAAGGCTTGGCGCAGCAGGCGCTGACGGTCTTCCAGAAGAATGCCGAGCGCTTCCCCGACACCTGGCCGGTCAACCTCGGCCTGGCCCGCGGCTACTCCGCCGTCGGTGAGTACGGCAAGGCGCTCGAGCATGCCAAGAAAGCTCTGGCCAACGCTCCGGCGCCGCCCAACCGGGCCAATGTCGAGGGCCTGATCAAGACTCTCGAAGAGGGCAAAGACATCAACTGACAGCCGTTGACGACAGTCGGCTCGGTGTCTCCTTTCTGCTATCCTCCGCCGAAAGGAGACAACCCATGCCGATCAGAATCCTACTGGCGATCCTGACGGTCTCTTGGCTCGCCCCCGAGGTGGAGGCGGAACGCTTGAGGCACGGTCGGGGCATCTACTACCTGCACGTTCCACCCAACGTCGAAAAGCCGTCTGTTCTCGTATGGCTGCACCCTTCGGCCGGTGGTGCCAAGCCGGAGTTCGACTTCTGGCGCATGCAGGCCCCGTCCTTCGGCGACGAAGGTAACTCGATCTTGATCAGCCCGCAGGCGATCGAGGGCGCTTGGAGCTTGCGTGCCGACGAGCCGTTCATCAAACAAGTCGTGAAAAAGGTGATCAAGAAGTACGACGCCGACCCGGGCAAGGTGATTCTCGGCGGCCATTCGGCCGGCGCCACCTTTGCCTACCAGCTCGGCCTGCGGAATCAGGATGTCTTCCACGCCGTGTTTCCCAACGCTGGCCGAATGGAAGGCCGCAAGCAGCCGCCACCGGATCCGGCGGGCTCGCCCCTGATCTACATCTTCCACTCCCAGAATGACGACATCATTCCCTTCTCGCAGGCCGAGCAGGCCCGCGACACCCTGCGTCAGGCGGGCTACCCGGTGTCGTTCTACTCCGGGCAAGTGCAGCACAACATCGGCGGACCGACTCTGTCGATCTTCGCCGCGATGGATCAGTTGCTGCAGCAGGTCGACCCTCGCGTCGTACGCCTCTACGGCGGCCTCGAAGGGATCAAGGTGCTGGCGCAGCCCAAGTCGGCGGAGTGTTTTCGCATCAAGAGCTTGAACGCCGAGGCCGGCGAGGGATCCCTTCCGGACTCCGCCATCATCGGCGACAAGACACCGGTCACGGGCGATACTTTCGCAGCCCTGCTCGAGGCCCTCGTGGCGGCGGAGGGCTACACTCCCGGAGCCGTCGCCTCCGCCGGTGACGGACCTTTCGACACCTTCCGCCTCGCCGGCCAGGAAGCCAAGCTCGAGGTCGCCCTCGGCCAGGGCGGAACGTCGATGACGGTCTATCTCGATGGCCATCGGATCGGCGGCGCGACCTTCGAGGGCGCTTCACCGAAGCTCGGCGAGATCGCCCAGCAGGCCATGGGCGGGGGAGGAGCCGCCGCCGCGGGCGAGTAGCGATGCGCTCCTGCCGGGACGCGGGTGTTGTGCCCGCTCCTGGCCCGCCAGTCCAGAGTCTTTCGCATGCTAGGATCGTTCGGGGTCACGACAAAGGCCCCGCGAGCAGACTGGAGAGACTATGACCCGGATGACTTTGGAAGTGCCTGACGAGCTGGCGGAACGCATCCGCCCCCTCGCGTCCTGGCTTCCGGCACTTCTAGAGCTCAGCCTGGTGGGCTGCCGGACCCCGGCCGCGGCGACGGCGGCGGAGGTGGTCGAATTCCTCGCCGGAGAACCGTCGTCGGCCGAGCTGATCGAGTATCAAGCGTCTGAGCGTGCACAGGAGCGCCTACAGCACCTGCTGAGGTTGAACAAGGAAGATTGTCTCGGCGAGGACGAAGAACGCGAGCTCGATGAGCTACAACAGATCGAGCACATCGTCGTCATGCTCAAGGCCCGCGCCGCAGAGCGTTTGCAAGCGGGTCAGTAGTGGCGTCGCATATCTCTGTAGCTCTTCGCCGCTTGGTGAGCGAGCGGGCGACAGGTCGGTGTGAGTACTGCTGCTTACCGCGAGCAGTAGCCCTCCATCCACACGAGCCCGATCACATCCTCCCTCAGCAACACGGTGGGGAGACGGTGGCCGACAACCTTGCTTTGGCCTGTTTCCGCTGCAATCGCTACAAAGGTCCGAACGTTGGATCGTTTGATGAGGATACGCAGTCTCTGGTTCCGTTCTACAACCCCAGGGCACAGACCTGGGACGATCACTTCGCGTGGGATGGCGCGGTGATTCGATCCTTCGGCGCCGAGGCTCGAGTGACGGTCAAGACTCTGCGGCTCAACGATCCGCTGCGCGTTGCGGAGCGCGAACGATTGATGCGCGCTGGTTTGTATTGACGCCTGGCTTTGACCTGAGCCATGGAGTCTAGAGAGCGCAGTTTCTGGGGTTGGGGCTACACCGAGAAATTCCCCGGGCGGGCGAAGCGCCTTGCACTAGCGGGACAGATCCGGCTTGCCCTGGGCTTCGAGGTCGGCTTACCCCGCCGGGCTCCGCGACTCGAAGCGATCGAGCTGCGGCCACCTCGGGTCGAGATCCCATCGGGTTTGGCGGCCTTCTGTTCGGCTTCGAAGCTAGATCGCGTGCACCACACCTATGGCCGCTCCTACCGCGATATCGTGCGGGGCTTCAATGGCAACTTCGATCCGGCGCCTGACTTCGTGGCCCGACCGCGCACTGAAGACGACGTCGTGACGGTTCTCGACTGGGCCGCCGGGGCAGAGGTGGCGGTGGTGCCTTTCGGCGGCGGAACGAGCGTCGTCGGCGGCGTCGAGAGCGACGGCGAAGGTTTCCGCGGCGTCGTCTCTTTGGATCTGAAGGGTCTCGACCGGGTGCTCGAGGTGGACCCGGTGTCGCGCGCGGCCCGCATCCAGGCGGGGGCCACGGGACCGCGCCTGGAATCGCAGCTGGCCGAGCACGGGATGACGCTGCGGCATTTCCCGCAGTCGTTCGAGTTCTCGACCCTCGGCGGCTGGATCGCGACCCGAGCCGGGGGCCACTTCGCCACCCTCTACACCCACATCGACGACCTGGTGGAGTCGATCCGCATGGTGTCGCCGGCGGGAGTGAGCGAGAGCCGGCGTCTGCCGGGCTCGGGCGCCGGTCCGAGTCCCGACCGCCTGGCGTTGGGATCGGAGGGCGCGCTGGGCGTCATCACCGAAGCGTGGATGCGCGTGCTGCCGCGGCCGCGGTTTCGCTCGCGCGCCAGCGTCCTGTTCGACGATTTCGAGCGCGCAGTCGATGCCGTCCGGGCCGTGGCGCAGTCGGGTCTGCACCCGTCGAACTGCCGCCTGCTCGACAGCCGGGAAGCGAAGCTGAACCGGGTCGTGGCCGACGGCAGCTGCGTGCTGATCCTGGGTTTCGAGGCGGCGGATCTTGCGCTGCGCGAGCGCCTGGAGCAGGCCCTGCGGATCGCCATCGAGGCGGGTGGACGGTGTCCGGGTGGCGCACGCCACCGCGAGCCCGGCGACGAAGACCGCAAGGACGACGCCGCAGGCTCGTGGCGCCAGGCGTTCTTGGATGCCCCGTACCTGCAGACCCGCCTGGTGAGCCTCGGAACAATTGCCGACACCTTCGAGACCGCTTGCACCTGGAGCGGTTTCCCGGCCCTGCACGAAGCGGTGGTGCACAACGTCCGAGCGGCGATGCAGAGGGTTTGCGGCCAGGGCTACCTCTCCTGCCGCTTCACCCATGTCTATCCCGACGGGCCGGCGCCCTATTACACCTTCGTCGCCCCCGGACAGCGCGGCGGAGAGCTCGAGCAGTGGGCCGAGATCAAGCACGCGGCGTCCGAGACGCTGCTCGAGCACGGCGCCACCATCACCCACCACCACGCCGTCGGACGGACCCATCGCCCGTGGTACGAGCGCCAGGCTCCGGCACC
>JBCCGX010000526.1:0-6951 GCA_039029035.1 Acidobacteriota bacterium
AGCACGCTTCTTCCTGCAGCTCAGCTCCCAGGAAGGGATGGCCATGTCGGTGGTCGAGGCGATGCAGCTCGGGCTGGTCGTAATCGTCACCCCAGTAGGTGAGATCGCGAGCTACTGCAACGATATGGACAACGGTGTGATCTATGACGGTGCAAGAACGACCCTGCCGAAGGTCGAGGCCCTGCTGCGCGAGCCGGGGGCCTATCGACGCCTGAGCCAAGCAGCGGTCCAAACCTGGAGCCATCAAACGCTCTATGCCGACGACTTCGTCGAAGCGGCAAAGGAGCTTGCGACAGCGCCCCCGCAGCGACGCGAGACGGCGAGGACCTAGCGACTTTGTGCGGTATCACGGGCTTCTTCGGCGAGGACGACCCGCGCGGTGCACCCGAGCGGCTGTGCTCGATGACCCGTACCCTGCGGCATCGCGGCCCGGATACCGGCGCCTCCTGGCTGGAAGCCGAGGCGGGGGTCGGCCTCGGCCATCGCCGCTTGTCGATCCTCGATCTGTCGCCCGCGGGCGCCCAGCCGATGCACTCCCACGACGAGCGTTACGTGCTCTCGATCAACGGCGAAATCTACAACTACCCCACCCTGCGCACTTTCGTCGAACAGCGACGCGGCGGGGTCGCCTGGCGCGGCCATTCCGATACCGAGGTGCTGCTCGAGCTCATCGCCGAGATCGGCGTGGCGCAGACACTCACCCGGCTCGACGGCATGTTCGCCATGGCGGTCTACGATCGCCAGGATCGCCGCCTGACCCTGGCCCGTGATCCGTTTGGCGAGAAGCCCCTGTACTACGGCCGCTGTGGACAGGTCCTCCTCTTCGGCTCGGAGCTGAGGCCCCTGCTCGCCTACCCTGGCTTCGCACCACCCATCGACCTGGGCGCTTTGGCGGACTTCTTCAAGTACAGCTACATCCCGTGCCCGGCTTCGATCTACGAAGGAGTGGCCAAGCTGCCTCCGGCGCAGTACCTCGAGGTCACCCGGCAAGACATTGTCGCGGGACGATGGCCAGAGCCCCAGGCCTATTGGAGCCCTGGCGAAGCCGCTCTGCGATCCCTGGAACATCCGTTCGCAGGATCCCAGGCCGAGGCGCTCGAGCAAGTTCGTGCCGTGCTGCTCGACTCGACCGCACGCCGGATGATGTCCGACGTCCCCCTGGGCTCCCTCCTGTCGGGCGGCATCGACTCCTCGATCGTCACCGCCCTGATGCAGGCCTCCGCCCCTCGCCCGGTGCGCACCTTCTCGATCGGCATGGCCGTAGCGGACTTCGACGAGGCTGCCCATGCCCGCGCGGTGAGCCGACATCTCGGCACCGATCACTCCGAGCTGATGCTGACACCACAGGAGATTCAGGCCGCCATCCCCGGCATGCCCGCCATTTATGACGAGCCTTTTGCCGACAGCTCCCAAGTGCCGACCTATCTCGTCTCCCGGATGGCGCGCGAGGAGGTCACCGTCGCCCTGTCCGGTGATGGTGGTGACGAGCTTTTCGGCGGCTACAACCGCTACTTCTACGCCGCCCGCTTGAACCGCTGGCTGGGACGTATTCCGGGGCCGGCACGGACCACGGTCTCGGCGCTCCTTCAGGCCTTGCCCATGGGTGCGGTTCGGCGCGCCGTGGCTTTGGCCGGACCGCTGGCGCCACGTGAGCTCGCCGCGGGCCGGGCGCCCGAGAAATTGCAGAAGCTGGCGCGGATTCTGGCAGCCGACGAAACCAGCTTCCATGATCGACTCCTCGAAACCACGGGGCATGTGGAGGGCGTCCTGGCGTTCGACGCCCGCCCGTCGATCTTGGCGGCCCGCCTGGAGAGGATGGCCGATGGGCTCGGGGCCTTGTCCTGGGCCGAGCGCGCCATGCTCTTGGACGTCACCAACTACCTGCCGGACGACCTGCTCGCCAAAGTCGATCGCGCCAGCATGGCCGTCAGCCTGGAGGTCCGGACGCCGTTTCTCAACCGCGCCTTGTTCGAGCTCGCCTGGAGCCTGCCCTGGTCGATGAAAGTTGGTCCGCGCGAAGGCAAGCGGATCCTGCGCGAGCTGCTCACCACTTACGTCCCGCGAGAGCTCGTCGAGCGACCGAAGAGCGGCTTCGCCATGCCGATCGGGCGCTGGCTCGGTAGCGACCTGCGCGACTGGGCGGAGGCCAGCCTGTCGCGGACACGCCTCCAGGCCGAGGGGATCTTCGACGTGCCCGAGGTCCGCCGCCGCTGGGCCGAGCATCTTGCCGGGCGACGGGATCACGACACCTTCCTGTGGTCGGTGCTGATGTATCAGGGGTGGCGCGAGTCCACGGCCGAGAAGCCGGAGCCTACCGACTCGGATGAGGCTACGTCGTGAAACGGGAGCTCCTCACATCCGGGGTATCGATCGGTCTGTTGCGAATGTTGGGGGGTCTGCTGGCCGTCGTCGTCACCATCGTGCTCGGCCGCCATCTCGGCCCATCGGGACTCGGAATCTACGCCTACGCCGTCACCTGCCTGACGTTGGCAACAGTGCCAGTGAGCTATGGCTGGTCGACGCTGCTGCTCAAGACGGTGTCGGAGAATCTACACGACGAGGACTGGAGCCAGACCAAGGGCCTGGCGATCAAGGGCACGCACCTCGCTCTGCTCTTCGCGATACTGCTGTGGATCATCCTGCTCGCCGCATCGGTTGTTGCCCCCCACCTCTTACCGGAGGCCCTGACGCCGCTGACCCTCACCGTGCTCGTAGGTATCCTGCTCTGCGACCAGCTCTCAGCGCTTCGAACCGCGATCCTTCGGGGTCTGGACTACCCGGTGATCGGCCAGATTCCCGAGATGTTGGTCCGGCCGACGGCTCTCATCCTAGGAGCCCTCCTGATCTTCACCGTCGCCGGTGAGAGCACCTCGGTTTTCCACGCCTTTGTCGCCCTCATCGCCGCCGCAGCGGTGAGCGTACTCGTCGGCCAAGGCCTCCTGTGGCGCAAGACACCCGGCGCACTGTCTCGCGCCAGTGCTCGATTCTCGACCCGGGCCTGGTTGGCCATTGCTGCGCCCATCGCCGCGAGCTCCGGATTGATGGTGCTCAACGGCTATGTCGATCTGCTCGTCTTGGGCTCCCTCGGCGAGGTGGCGCAAGTCGGTCTGTATCGAGTGGCCCTGCAGGTCGGCCTGGTCTCAGGCATGGCCTACACCGCGCTCAACATGTTGGCGAACCAACGATTCGCCTATCTCCGAGCCGCAGGCGAGCTCGCCCAAACACAGACGACGGCGACGTTCATGGCTCGCATCGCGCTGCTTTGCGCCATCCCAATCCCTATTGTCTTGATCCTGAGAGGGCGCGAGATCATCGCAGCTGTCTTCGGCGAAGCTTTCATCGACGCCCTCGAGCCGATGGTCATTCTGGCGCTCGGGCAGTGCCTCAACGCAGCCACAGGGATGGCTCGAACGCTGCTCATCATGAGCGGGCAAGAAAAGACGGTCGCTCTCATCACGGTAGCCGCGGTCCTGGGGAATCTCCTGTGCTGCCTCGTGCTCATCCCGCGGCTCGGTATGTCCGGAGCTGCGCTGGCCAACCTCATCGCCGCTGGCGGTCTGAATCTGACACTCTGGGCCTACGCACGAAAGGTGACCGATATCGATACGAGCTTCATCGGGCTCTTGGGAGGAAGACCCTCTTGACTGACGCCGACAGCATCACAACGTCCAAACAGCTCAAACGGCCTCTGCTGAAGCAGCTGGCTCGAGACCTGCTGGTCGTCCAGCCGGTCAATCGGCTGGTCGTCGGCGCCCTGGCGCGAATGCCGCACGCCGATTGGAAGCAACGCATCCCGGTGATCGGCCGGCAAGCCGTGCTCGACCTCGGGAGAGACCGAAGCATTTCGCTCGGACACCCCGACAAATGCCAGATCTCGATGCAAGTCTTCTGGCGCGGCGGCCAGCTCAGTGCGGGCGCTGACCGCTTGGCCTTAGAGGCCGCTCTGACCCTGAGTCGCACCGCCAAGACCTTTCTCGACATCGGCTCTTACACTGGCTTGTTCGCCCTTGCGGTCGCTCGCACGCAGCCAAGTATCCGATCGTTTGCTTACGAGATCGTCCCCGAGAACTTCCTGATCCTGTACGAGAACGTGATCGAGAACGACTTGATCGAACGCGTGGTACCGCGCCTCTGCGGGCTCTCCTCGGAAGCCGGCAGCCTGACCGTCCCTGCCGGCATCGGCCTCGGCCTGCTGGCATCCTCGATCGCTCTCGACACCCGCTTCGATCGAGGGACTCACATTCCCCTGGAGACCCTCGACCAGATGCACGCGTCAGACGAGGGGCCGTTCGTCTTAAAGCTCGACGTGGAGGGGTTCGAGCTGGAGATCCTCGAAGGCGGCCAGCGGTTGCTCGAGCAGACTCGCCCCGACATGGTTTGCGAGGTCTTGCGGCGCGCCAAGCGCACCCGGGAGATGCAAGAGCTCTTGAGCGACCTGGGCTATCGTTTCTTCCACATCACGGACGAGGGCTACGTCGAACGCCGAGAGATCGTGGCCGACAAGGCGGCGCGCGATTGGCTGTTCACCACCCGGGACGCGGACGAGCTGCAACGCTGCGGCTTGGGGCGCATCCGATCGTCTTGACTGGCTAGGATCGCGCGCATGCCCCGGCCACGGATACTGCTGTCGATCAACGCCGCCTGGAACATCTACAACTTCCGCTCCGGGCTCATCCGTGCGTTGCTGGAAGCAGGTTTCGAAGTGATCACCTGCGCGCCCGAGGATGGGTACGAGGCGAAGCTCGAAGCGCTCGGTAGCCGCTTCGTCCCTCTACCTATGGACAACAGCGGGACCAACCCCCTCCGCGATGGCGCGCTCTTCCTGCGTTACCTACGCATCCTCGCCCGCGAGCGGCCGGACGTGTACCTCGGCTACACCATCAAGCCAAATGTCTATGGCTCTCTGGCCTGCCATCGGCTCGGTATTCCGGTGATCAACAACGTCTCCGGGCTGGGCACCGCGTTCATTCGCAACAACTGGCTGACCCGCTGGGTCAAAGCCCTCTATCGCCAGGCCCTCCGTCGATCGGCGACCGTCTTTTTCCAAAATGAGGACGACCGCAGCCTCTTTCTCGACGCTGAGCTCGTCCGCGCGACGCAAACCCAGTTGCTGCCAGGCTCGGGCATCGATCTCGAGCGCTTCCAGCCCCAAAGCAAGGAGCCCAACCCGTCGCCGGTCTTTCTACTGGTGGCTCGTCTGCTGTGGGACAAAGGAGTCGGTGAATTCGTCGAAGCGGCCCGCCTCGTTCGAGAGCAGCATCCGAGCGCTCGCTTCCAGTTGCTCGGATTCCTCGGTGCCGGCAACCGCACCGCGGTGCCGCGGGAGTCGGTGGAGCAGTGGGTCGACGAAGGGCTGGTGGAGTATCTCGGAGACACGGATGACGTCCGCCCCTTTATCGCCGCGGCCGACTGTGTCGTCCTGCCGTCCTATCGCGAGGGCACGCCCCGTTCCCTGCTCGAGGCCGCGGCCATGGCCAAGCCCCTCGTCGCCACCGACGTTCCTGGCTGCCGCCAGATCGTCGACGACGGGAAGAACGGCTATCTGTGCGAGGTCCGCAACGCGGACGATTTGGCGGCGAAGCTGGAACGCTTTATCGGGCTGCCACCAGCAGAGAAAGCGCGGATGGGGGAGAACGGCCGCCTGAAGATGGAGAACGAATTCGATGAGCAAATTGTCATTCGACGATATCTTGCAGCGATCCGGGGAATTCTTGATGCTAGGCTACGCGCCGCGATCGACAGTCCGGCTGACGGCTAACGTAGCTCCCTCTTCAACTGCTCGCCCTCTCACACATTGGAGCCGTGCCGCTCTCGCCGTCGGCCGCCAAGCTCTCGGATTCCGAACCTGATCGCTCCTTCAGCCAAGCCCTCCTTCCAATGGACTAACCACATCTCTTTGCGGAGACTGATCTTGTCCGATCGAACAGCTTCGTCGCCAACCCTCGCCAAAAAAATTGTCTTGCTCTCGATGTCCACCCTCCTGAGCTTGGTTCTCTTAGAAGTCGCCTTCCGCCTCATAGGCTTCGAGCCAATCTACGCTGTCTACTCGAAACCCGATGTCTTGTGGAGGGCCGACCCATTGTTGGGCTGGGAGCACGAGCCTAACGCCACCACAACTTATGTCGGCCCGAGACCATGGCCCATCGAATTTCAGACTGAAATCAACATCAATTCGCTGGGCCTACGGGGCCCCGAGGTCACGGACCTTTCACCTGGCGGCCGCCGCGTTCTCTTTTTAGGCGACTCAATCGTGGCAGGCTTTGAGGTCGAGCGAGACGACCATTTCGTCACACTCTTACAGAAGCGTTTAAGCGGTCATTTTAACCAGGAAATTCAAGTCATCAACGCGGGCGTCCGCGGCTACGGCACAGACCAGAGCTATCTCTACTTTCGCGAGAGCGGCAAACAGCTCAGCTCCGACCTCATTGTCTTGCTGCATTCGTCGAACGACGCACGCAACAATATTACACTGCATCGGATGCACCGCCTCTTCGGCAAAGCAGCCTTCGCGCTACGCACGGACGGATCCCTCGAACAGGTAGGCCTTCCGATCCCAGACTATCCACTGTGCTCGGCCTATCGCCTAGATGACAATTTCGAAGTCGTTCGAATCGATAGCCCTATGGCTCGAATGAACTGCCAAGTCCAGACGACGATTTTCGATCACTCATCGTTCTTCACATACGTCTCGCTCCAACTCCGACGATGGCCAGCCATCGTCAATGCTCTCTACGCTCTCAGCTCGCCAAAAAAGGAACAGCTATTCACTGAGCAGGGCGCAGAGCATCAGTTGACGAACGCTCTGATCCGACAACTAGCGTCAGAAGTCAAGGCAACCGGCGCTGGTTTTATGGTCGTCGGCAAGGGCAAAGGCATCCGCCAACTCGATGCCGACTTAATGACTGAGGTCAGAATACCGACCCATTCTATCGACCTGACCTCCGAAGATGA
>JBCCGX010000527.1:0-6948 GCA_039029035.1 Acidobacteriota bacterium
AGGTAGGGGGCGCGGTCGGGGATCTGGAAGAGGGTCTCGACTTGGCTCTCGGTCAGCTGGGTGACCCGATCGACGAAGAGGAAGTCGTCGCCGTAAGGCAGGATCTGGCGCACTGCCTCCCGATCCAGCTCGCCGTCTGCACCGCGCAAACGGTCGATGTGCCGCCGTCCTTCAGTCATCGAACCGTCCTTCAGTCATCGAACCGTCGCAGGACGAGGCAGGCATTGGTGCCGCCGAAGCCGAAGTTGTTGGACAGGATGGTGTCGACTTGTTGCTCTCGCGCCTCGGTGACGATCGGCAGACCGGCGAAGGCGGGATCGACTGTCTCGATGTTGATCGACGGCGCGAGGAAGCCTTCCTTCAGCATGCCGAGGGCGAAGATCAGCTCCAGGCCGCCAGCGGCGCCGATGGCGTGGCCGGTCATCGACTTGGTGGACGAGAAGGGTGGGACGCCGTCGCCGAAGAGATTCTGCAAGGCACGGACCTCGGCGACGTCGCCGTGCACGGTGCCGGTACCGTGAGTGTTGACGTAGTCGATGGCGTCGGGCTCGAGCTTGGCGTCGGCCAGGGCGGAGCGCATGCAGTTGGCCGCCTGCTCCCCTTCGGGCTGGGGCAGCACGAGATCGAAGCCGTCCGAGTTGGCGGCGTAGCCAACGATCTCGGCTAGGATCTGCGCTCCGCGGTTTCGGGCCGCTTCGAGCTCTTCGACCACCACGATGCCGGCACCGCCGCTCATCACGAAGCCATCGCGATCGGCATCATAGGGTCGGGACGCCGCGGCCGGGGTTTCGTTGTAGTGGGTCGAGAGGGCCAGGCGCAGGGCCTGGAACGCGGCGGCGATGAGCTCGCTCACGTCCTCGCCGCCACCGGCGACGGCGCGGTCGAGCAAGCCGTGGGAGATGAGCTCGCAGGCGTGGCCGATGTTGTGCGCCGAGGTGGCACAAGCGGAGCTCAGGGAGTAGCTTCGGCCGCGGATGCCGAGCAGGTTCGACACCGTAGCGCTGGCCGAGCTCGACATGGTGCGCAGCACCGTATAGGGATCGATTCGCCGTCCACGGCCACTGAAGAAGAGCTCGCCGGCGCGATAGACCGAACCGACACCGCTCGCGCCGGTACCGACCAGACAACCCGCTTCTTCGAGCAACGCGCCGTCGAGTCCGGCGTCGCTGACGGCGTCGCGCGCCGCCAGGCAGCAGTAGAGGGCGGCCCTGGACATGGCCGGAGCGATTTTCTTCGGCAGGCCTGCAGCTTTCTTCTTGGCCTCGACGTCGATCGGCCCGGCGACACAGCTCTTGAGCCCGCGCTCTCGCCACTCCGGCATCGCACGAAGGCCGCTTTGTCCGCTCTGCAGGTTGGAGATCGCGGTGGGGTAGTCGTTCCCCAGGCAAGACACGAGACCCAGGCCGGTGACGGCGACGCGGCGTTTCAAAAGCTACCCTCGGATGACGGCGACTAGCCGTCGCTCCGCTTGGCGTCGAGCAAGGTCAGGATGTCACCGACTGTCCGCAGGCTTTCCAGCTCGTCGTCTTCGACGGTGATGCCGAATTCGTCTTCCACGTCCATCACCAAGGTGAGTGCCTGCATCGAGCTCAGATCGAGCTCGTCGCGCAGAGAGGTCTCGGGGCGCACATCTTCCGCTTTCAGCTCTTCGTCTGAGGCGGCGAGAATGTGTCGGATCACCCGGTCGCGGATGTCTTCGCTGTTGGTCATTTGTTGGGCGGAGTCTGTTGCAGGGCCAGGCTGGCGTCAAGGTCGAATACGCTCGAAAGTTGCGCGGCCGCCGACCGAAAAGATCGATACGAGGCAAGGAGACCAGATGGATCGGTCTATAATGGGCTCATCATGGTCGGATCGTCGATCCTCGTCGGAGGTCGTTCCGCGCCGCGCCGGCTGCTGGCGCTAGGGGTCGCGTTGTGGACCGCCGTCGCTTTACCCCTGTTGACGTTGCCGCCGGAGGTTTTCGCCGCTGGCGAGTGCACCATGGAGTGCAGCCTCGAAGGCCGCGATTGTTGCTGCAAACAGGCGGCGCGGCAAGGCGGAGTGGGCCACGCCAGCCACGGTCACGCGAGCGAGGCGTACCCCGGTGGACCTGGTGCTGGTGGCTCTGGCGTCGTTCCGATGCACGCGGGCCACGAGCCCAGCGCGCACCACGCCGGCCATGGTGATGGTGCCGCGCAGGCTGGCCATGGGGCGCATACCGGCCATATCGAGCCTGCCGGTCACGAGGCCCAGCACGCGAGCCACGGCGCCACGCCGGCCGCGGCGCTCGACGGAGCGACGATCGGCTCACCTTGGGAACGGCCCTGTCCGGAATTCAACGCCACCCTGGACAAGTCTCGCGCCGAAGACGATCTTCGCGCGCCCGAGTCCCGCCGTTTGGCGGGTGATAGGGGTGATGGAGGGCAGCTCGCTCTCCGGCCGGCGCCCGGACATCGGTCGGCGCTCGCCGAACTGGCGACCCTACCGCGGCCCCCTCCGGTCACCTCGTCGTTTTCTTGAGTCGCATCCCACGCGATCGCACGGACTTCGTGCCGAGCGCGTGAGGCCCTGCCTCGAACGCAGGGCGACCAGGGCGTCCGCCTGGGCGGAGCCCGTTTTCGTCGCGGCCTGACTGCTGTGCGCTCCGCCGCCCCCCTGGGGTATCGGGCATCGTGGCGGCAGCTTGCCGGACTGGTTCGGTGTCAGAAAACGATTGGCCTCCGCCGGCCTTGGGCCTGGCGTGGAGGCGTATCCCTCATAAGGATCGACCGAAATGCGTATCGAGAAGAATTCTCCCACGCTGGAGCTGGGCTTGGGTTGGACAGCTCCGCACAACGCCGTGACCGGTTCGTTGACCGGCCGGATTACCGATTCACGAAACCGGCCGGTTCGCGGTGCCGCGATCGAGCTGGCTTGTTCTTCCTTGCCCGAGGCCCACTACGCCGAGACCGGTGCCGATGGTCTGTTCCATTTCGCCGCCGTGCCGGCGGAAGAGTGTGCTCTCTCGGTGCTGGCGCCCGGATTCGCCCGGCACCGCTCGAGGCATCGCATCGCGCTCGAGGGGACCGATGTCACCCTCGAGTTACGACCGAGCCGCGCAACGCGGGCATCGTCCCGCGTCGGCTCGTCCTTCGCTGTAGCTCTGGCAACCTTTCTGGCGTTGCCAGCCAGTGCCGAGAACGGTGCCCTGAGTGGCCGCGTGACGGACCCCGAGGGCCAGCCGGTCGGCGGCGCCTCGGTCGAGCTGAGCTGCCCGTCCCTGGCTGATAAGCAGCGGGCGACGACCGGTGCCGACGGCGCCTTCCGGCTGTCCTCCGCGCCGGCGGAGGCCTGCCAGCTATCGATTGCCGCCGATGGTTTTGCCCGCTATCGATCGGCCCAGCGTATCGAGTCGGCCGGCCGCGAGGTCGCCGTAAGGCTGCGCTTGGAGACGGTGCGCGGTGAGATCCTCGTCACCTCGTCGATCCCCGAGTTGGCGACCGAGCGGCGTCTCTCCGGCGACGAGATCGTGCGCTCCGGGGTCGAAGACCTCGGTGAGTCTTTTCGCGGCGTCGAGGGGCTCTCAGCAGTACGCCGCGGGCCGCTCAACCTGGAGCCGGTCATCCGCGGTCTGCAGGAGGAGCAGGTCGGTACGTTCGTCGACGGCACCCGGACCTTCGCCGCCGGGCCGGCGCGGATGGACTCCAACATCAGCCACGTCGGTACCCACGCGACCCAGAGCGTGCAGGTCATCAAGGGTCCCTACGCCTTGACCTGGGGTGCCGGGACGCTTTCCGCCCTCGAGATTGAGACCATCGCGCCAGACTTCACCGGGGCCGACTTCGATTGGGGCGGCTCCCTCGGCTACCTCTACGGTGACAACGCCGGCAGCGCCGATGCCCACGGCGGCTTCTGGGGCTCGAACGACAGCTTCCGCTTCTACCTCGGCGGTGGCTATCGCGAAGGGGACGATTACGAAGACGGCAACGGGGTGGAGGTGCCGGGAGATTATGAGTCCACCGAGACGCGCTGGCGTTTGGGCTACCGGCCATCGGAGAATCTCCTGCTCGAGTACTCCGGCGGTTACCAGGAGCAGTTCGATATCGACTATCCGGGCAGGCTGCTCGACGCGACCTACTTCTACGCCCGCTCCGCAGCACTCGAGCTGACCTGGAACGGTGAGGGGCGGGTCTCTGAGGTCTACGGGCAGGTTTACGCCAACCGCAAGGACCACCTGATGAACAACGACGAGAAGCCGACGGCGCGCGACGCGCCGGGGCGGATCCCGCCGTTTGCCATCGACGTGGCGCTACCTACCGAATCGAACACTCAAGGGGGGCGCTTCAAGATCGACCTCGACCGCGGCGAGACGTCGTGGAGCTTCGGCGCCGACTACTACCGGGTGGAGCAGACCGCCAGTCGCACGATCGCGCGCCGCTCCAATGGCTTCGTGCTGTTCCGGGATGTCGTCTGGCCGGATGCCGAGATCGAGGATCTCGGCGGCTGGGCCCAGGTGGTGTGGGGTGGCGACAACTACCGGGTCGGCGCCACCTTGCGGCTCGACGAGGTCGATGCCAGCGCCGACAATCTGTCGCCGTTCTACGTCGCCAACACGGTCGGCTCGCCGAACCAGAGCGAGAGTCACGTCAGCGCGGCGATCAGCGCGACTTACGATCTGGATGAGGCCTGGGCGCTGACGGTCGGTGTCGGTCGGGCGGTGCGCACCGCGACGGCCCTCGAGCGCTACTCCGACCGCTTCCCGGCGACCAAGTTCCAGCTCGCCGCCGAGTTCATGGGCAACCCCGAGCTCGACGCCGAGGAGAGCCTCGAGCTCGACGTCGGCCTGCGCGGTCGTCTCGGCGATGTGCTGGTCGAGGTCGAGACCTTCTATCGCCAGATCGACGACTACATCACCGTGACGCCGGATCCTTCGCTGCCCAAGCGCTTGCCGCTCAGCCCGCCGGTGGTGTTTCGCTACGTCAACGGTAGCGAGGCGACCTTCTATGGCGGCGAGCTGCTCCTCCGCCAACGGATCAACAACCACTTCTCGTGGCGCGGCTCCCTGGCCTACGTTCGAGCCGAGGACGAAGCTCTCGACGAGCCCGTGCTCGGTATTGCACCGCTGAATGGCGAGGCGGGCGTCCGCTTCCACACCCTGGAGCGCCGTCTGTGGGTCGATTTCGGGATCCGCTTCGCGGATCGCCAGGATCGCGTCGCCACCACCCGTTTCGAACAAGAGACCCCGGGCTGGGCGATCTACAACCTGTCGGCGGGCTACGAGCTGGCGGGCGGCTGGTCGCTCAGCGCGGCGGTGGAGAACCTCACCGACCACGCCTACGCCGACCACCTGAACTCGCCGAATCCCTTCAATCGGACGCGGGTCGCCGAGATTGGTCGCAACGTGCGGGTGGGGGTGGCGTTCGGCTTTTGACGGTCAACGGGGCGGCCTGGAAGCACCGGTATGGACCGGTGCTTCCGCTGGGTGCCACGTCAAGGAGCGGATTTCGGAGATCGCCTTGCCACCTGTCATGTCCGTGTCCTGCATCAGCCCCACGGCGGTGATGGCAGGCGGCTGGCGATTCCAGAAGCGCCGATAGTCTTCGAAAGGCTGCACCCGGTGATCGCGCCACTGGCCGTCAGCTTCCATGGCGCCGGCAACGCGGACGATCTGGATTTTGTCGGAGACGAAGCTCTTCTGCGTCAAACCCTCCGGCTCGGTGTTGCCCCAGGTGTAGAAGATAATCCGCCCGCCGCGCGCCATGAGGCGGTCCGGTCGGCCGAAGACGACGTAGAGCCGCAAGGCCGCGTCGTCGAGGTCGGCCCGGCGGAGGTCGGCACCTTGTGGCAGCTGCAGCACGCGCCACGACCAATCCAAGGAGCCAGCGGTGGGCTCGATGGGTCGATCGAGCTCTCGCTGAGCCCAAGCAGCAGCCTTCATGCCCTCCACCCGCAGCACTTTGCGATCGACGTCCCGCCGGATAGAGAACATCGGGGTGGACGCTTTCGCCACCGGTCTGACGGTCCAACCTTCGGGTAGGCCTACACCTTCCGAGCTGCTATCGAGGCGGATGAGGTCGGTGGAGGAGAGTGCGACGACGGCCAGGGACAACCAGAGGGCTCGGTGCATGGAGTGCTCGAGGACGGGGGCAATGATCTCCGTAGGGTCGGCCTAAGGCGGCCTACCTTGTGAGTCGTACGCGGGCTGAGCAACGGGTGGATCTACGCTTCCATCGGCTCAAGCCCTGAGGGTCTCGACCTCATAGCGTCGTAAGGCGGCATCCCCCGTCATCAGCTCGAGCTCTTCGAGCTGAGCTTGAGCGACCAGCATGCGATCGAACGGGTCTCGGTGGTGCATCGGCAACGCCGCTGCCCGAATCGCATGCAGTGGCCGAATAGGCAGCGCGTCGATCCGGTTGGCCGCCAAGCGAGGAATAATGTACCGCTCCGGTGGCTCGGGCAGCTCGAGCTTTCCGCCTGCCGTTTTGATGGAGATCTCCCAGACACTCGCGGCGGATAAGAAGAGCGCGGTCTCTGCATCGCTCAGCTGTCGTCGCGCTGTCTCGGAAAGGCGCTCCGGCGAGCCGTTCATCCACAGCCAGACATGGGTATCAACCAGGATCCGCTTCGCCATGCTTTTCGCCATAGAACAAGTCTTCGAGCTCCGGCATAGGATCGTCGAATCCTTCGTGGATGATGATCTTGCCAGCGTCTAGACCAAGCTCCCGTTGGCGATTCGCCGGCGCGATCGGCACGAGACGGACGACCGGAGTCCCTGCCCTGGCGATGACCACCTCTTCGCCCGTCAGTGCCGCGTCGACAAGTCGCGAGAGGTGCGTTTTGGCGTGGTGCAAGTTCGCAGTCTTCATGTTGAGAGCTTAGCTAAGTACTGAGCTAAGCGTCAAATGCCGATACGCCGCGTCTTGCTTTTCCTATTGGCCTCTCCGATTGTCTTCGAACTGCGAGAGCTCGGCGAAGTGCGACAGAACGGAT
>JBCCGX010000528.1:0-6937 GCA_039029035.1 Acidobacteriota bacterium
GCCCGATCTCGTGGATGATGACACCCACCAGGTAGCGCTTTTCGCCCAGGGTGTAGGTGCGCTCGCCGTCGTCCTGCAGGTCGGTCCGCGGGCCGTTGAAGGTGATCATGGGGTATTCCATGCCGCCCACCGGGCCATTCACCGACTGCGCCACCGGGTAGGGGTAGTCGAAGGAGAAGCGTGAGTACACCTTCATGGTGTGGATCACCGCCGCGGTGGAGTACTTCGACCACAGCGGCTCGCCTTCTTTCGGATAGAAGGACATCGCCATGACCTCGGGCTGGACGTCGCCCCCCTGGGCGTAGCCCTGGGCGTCCCAGATGAACTTGCGCGACGAGGCCCAGGCGAAGTCGCGCACATTGTCGGCCTGGAAGCGCCAGGTCTTCTGACCCGAAGCGCCTTCGCGCTCGTTCTGAAGCGCCTCGTTCGGGGTGACGATGAACACCGGGGCGTCGGCCCCACGGGCAGACTCCAGCCGCTCGCGCTGGGTGGCGGTGAGCACCTCGGCCGGGTTCTGCAACGCACCCGTCGAGGAGACGATGTGGTCTTCCGGTACAGTGATGTCCACCGTGTAGTCGCCGAACTCGAGGGTGAACTCGCCGCGGCCGAGGAACTCCTTGTTGGTCCAGCCTTCGTAGTCGGTGTAGGCGTGCAGGCGCGGGAACCACTGGGCCAGCAGGAAGATGTCGTTGCCACCCTCGCGCTCGTCGTCCGGGAAATGCTCGTAGCCGGCGCGGGCCGAGACGGCGTTCTCGTCCACGATGTTGAACGCGAAGTCGATCTCGAGCTCGGTGGTCTCTCCCGGTCGCAGCGGGTTGCGCAGGTCGACCCGCAGGTTGGTGCCGACCACCGTGTGGGCCAGCTCGCCGCCGGCGTCGCGCACCGACGGGAGCTCGTAGCCCAGGCTGTTGTCGGCCCTGAACTGCCGGCGCCGCAGCTCGTCCAGGCTGAGTCGCGGAGGCTTGCCGTCCTTGGCGTCCTCCACCTTGGGGCCCCGCCGGCTACTGTCGCCAAAGGCCGCGCTGCGCTCCGCCAGGGAGTCCTCACGGAAGCGGTTCTGGTCCAGCTGCAGCCACAGGAAACGCAGCGTGTCCGGGCTGTGGTTGGTGTAGCGAATGCGCTGGCTGGCCTCGAGGCGCCGCCGGTCCTCGATCAGCCGCACATCGATGTCGTAGTCGACTTCCTGCTGCCAGTACTGGTGCCCGGGCTCACCGCCCGCCGTGCGGTAGGTATTGGCGGTGGGAAGGACCTCGTCCAACTGGCGGAACTTGTCCTGGAACTCGCCCTTGGTCTGCTCGGTGTTGGGTAGGGCTGGAGAGGCGATGAGTAAGGCGGCCAAAGGCAGCCAGGGCGTGGGTCGGATCACAAGCGGGCCTCGCTTTCGTAAGTGTCACGGAAACACAACTTACCCTAGAAGGACTCGAGAAGGAATCGGCAAGCGGCCAATGCAGCGCTGCCACGAGGGGAGTGATCAATCGCCTGTGTAGCGAGTGATCATTGCCACCTTTCTACGGTGCTAATCACGACATGGTTCGACAGCGCGCAGTGATAAGAACGCGCGTACGGAGCAGCGATCAAGCGCCGGGTGGAGGAGTTGCTGCGCATCGACCGGGTCGGTGCGCCTATGCGGGTTGATCGTGAAGGACGCTCGACCTATTGCTCGCCGAATGCAGTCTCGACGCTCAGTCCTGGCGCAGGACGATGATCGGATCGACGCGCCCGGCGCGCAGGGCCGGCAGGCTGCTAGCCAAGAGTCCCACGGCGACGAGAATCGCCACCACCATGGCCAGCACCTGGGGATCGAAAGGCGAGGTCTGGTAGAGCAGCAGGCGCAAAGCCTCGACCACGCCGAGGGAGACAGCCAGGCCACCAGCAAGCCCGCCGGCGAGCAACGTCGCGGCGTCGCGGATCACCAGCGAAATCAACTGCCCCGGTCGTGCGCCGATGGCCGCGCGCACGCCCATCTCGCGCTGGCGCCGGCTGACCGCATAGGCGACCATGCCAAAGACCCCGGCAGCGGCAAGCAGCAGCGCGATCGACGCCGAAAACGCGACCAGGCGCAGGCTCAGCAGGGGTCGGGCCAGCGCCCCGACCCGCTGGCCACTGAGCGTCGAGAGCTCGGGAGCGGCCAGCAGAGGATCCAACTCGCGTACCGCGTCGCGCACCGGCGAGGCGAGCGCCGTCAGCTCCTGGTTAGTGCGCAGCGCGAGGGTCAGGCTCTGCCGGCCCATAGTGCTTTGGGGCCAATAGACCATGGCCGTCCTCTCATCGCCGAGGGTGAGATCCTGGACGTCCCCTACGACGCCGACGACCTCGAGCAGAGGCCCGTCGGGCAAGCGCCAGCGCAGCCGCTCACCGATCGCTTCGCCTTCTGGCCACAGGCGTCTTGCCAGGCTGGCGCTGATGACCGTCTCCAGTCGATTGGTCTGCGGGGTGAAGCTGCGCCCACGCAGCATCGGGATGCCGAGAGCCTCGAAGTAATCCGAGGTCACCGCCCGCCAGTGCACTGGCGAAAAAGCATTCAACTCGACTTCGGTTTCGAGGGCGACCACATTCATCGTGCCGGAATCAAGGAAAGGGCTCACCGAAGAACCACCCACGGCCTCGACCCCTGGCAGGGCCTCGAGCTTCTCGATCAGCCGATCGAAGAAGAGTCGGGGCGCCCGCTCGCCGTCGGGATAGCGCTCGGGAGGCAGGTCGAATCGCGCCAGCAGGATCCCGGAGACATCGAAACCTGAATCGAACTTCTTCAGCTGTTCGAAACTGCGTAGCAACAGCCCGGCTCCCACGGCAAGCACCATGGCCAGAGCCACTTCGGACATGACCAGGGCGGAACGCAGGCGTCGGCTTCCCTTGTCGGATCCTTGGCGGCGGGCACGCAAGGAGCCGCTCTTTCCCACCGCCGTGGCCCGCAGCGCTGAAACCAGGCCGAAGAGAAGGCTCGAGGCGACCGTGGTGACCACCAGGAAGACCAGTGAGCGGCCGCCGAGGCTCACTTGGTCGAGCCGCGGCAACGCGACGTCGAGACCGCGCACCCAAGGCACCGCCAAGGCGGCCAGCCCGAGGGCGCAGGCACCTCCCAACGTCGCCAAGAGTAGACTTTCGACGAGTATCTGTCGGTGCAGGCGCCCGCGACTGGCACCTAGGCAAAGACGCAACTGGATCTCGTCACGGCGATCCGCCGATCGAGCCAGCAAAAGGTTGGAGACGTTGGCGCACGCCAGCAACAGGAGCAGCGCCGAAGCGCCGAGTAGGATTCCCTGGGCGCGTCGGTTTTCGGCACCTAGCAGAAAGTGATCGAAGGGTTGCAGCTGGATGCCCCAGCCTTCGTTGGACTCGGGATGACGCCGCGCCAGGGTGTCGGCGATGGCGTGCAACTCCTCGCGGGCCTGCTCGAGGCTGGTGCCCTCGGCGAGGCGGGCGAAGGCCTTCAGATAGTGATTCCCTCGCTGGTACGACTCCCGTGGGACGAAGGGCAGGAAAACGTCCTGCACGGCGGTGCCGAGGCGGAAATCCTCCGGCAACACTCCGATAACCGTCCACAATTCGCCATCGAGATCGATCGTCTGGCCGACGACGTCCGGAGCGGCACCAAACAGACGGCGCCAACATGAATCACTCAGCACCACCTCTCGTGGAGCCTCCCCGCCTCGCATCAGCCGTGGATCGAAGGTGCGGCCGATCTGCGCCTCGACGCCGAGGGCCGAGAAGAAAGAAGGCGTTACCGTGTCGCTCAGGAGTCGCAGGCGACGGCCGCTCATCTCGAGAGCGGGCCGCGGTGGCGACATGATCCAGGCGGCGACCTCTTCGAGGCCGTGGCTCAACCGTTCGAAGTCCAGCAGATTGGCCTCCGAGACGCTGAAGGGCATGCCTTCGGGGGTGATCTCCTCGAGCGAGACGAGGGCTGCCGGGTTGGCGAAGGTTAGTGGCCGCAGCAGTACCGCATCCACTAGGCTGAAGATGACCGTCGCAGTGCCGAGGGCCACGGCCAGGCTGCCGGCTGCAACGGCGGAGAAAGCCGGGGAGGCGACCAACTGACGTAGCGCACCTTGCAGATCGCGTCGGGTCTCGTCGACGAGGCGCACGCCCCAGGCGTCGCGCACCTGTTCCTTCACCGACTCAACGGCGCCGAAATCGAGCCGTGCGGCCCGGCTCGCCTCGGCTTGGCTCTCGCCCGCTGCCATGCGCCGCTCGATCTCCATCTCGAGGTGGAAACGCAACTCCTCGTCGAGCTCGTCCTCCCGTAGGCTGCGGCCGGTCAGTGCCCGCAGCCTGAAGACCAGGTCTCGCCACAGCCTCATGTCCACTCTCCTCATGCGTTCTGCAGTACTTGGCCGACCGCCGCCGACAAGCGTTGCCAGCGCTCGGTCTCTACCTCGAGCTGAGCCTCCCCCTGCTCGGTCAAGCGATAGAATTTGGCCCGCCGGTTGTTTTCTGAAGCGCCCCACTCCGAGGCAATCCAGCCTCGCCGCTCGAGGCGATGCAGCGAGGGGTAGAGGGAACCCTGCTGTACGTTGAGCACGTCGTCGGAGACCTGCTGGATGCGCCTCGAGATCGACCATCCGTGCATCGCGCCGACGCGCAGGGTACGCAGGATCAAGAGGTCGAGGGTGCCTTGGAGTATGTCGGGTCGTTCTTCGGGCATCGGGGCTCCTGGGACGTTTCCCTATGACGTTCTACAGGAGAGGGTAAGTTTGCTCTTGTAGAATGTCAAGGGGAAGGCGCGCTGGCTCCGGGCCACCCGACCGGCGGACCTGGACGGGGTACGGCGTGGAGCTACCCTGTACCCGATCGGGCAGGCAGTGGAAAAGCCTACGAGACTCGCGAACGGACCGCTGGACATCGCCGAAGCCATCGCATAGAACTCTCCCAGCCGGCCCTACCTCAGGATTTCAACAGCGGGAGCATCCCCCCGGGGATGTCGACCTGCAACGAGTGGAGAAACCAATGTGTCTCAGGTTCTTGGCAGTTACGGCTTCCTTCGCGATCGGGTCACTCGTGAGCACGGCGGTCGCCGAAGCCGCGACCTACTTCGTGTCGGCGGAGCGGGGCAGAGGCCGCGAAGGAACCCAGGAAAGACCGGTCAAGAACATCGGCAACCTGGTCGACCGTCTCGAGCCCGGCGACGTCATCAACATCGCGGGTGGCGTGTACAACGGACGCAGTGACGCAGGTTGGGTGGCGATCAACGTGCCGGTCAGCATCGTCGGCGGTTGGAACGGCGACTTCTCCGAGCGCGATCCTTGGGGAGCGCACAAGACCCTCTTGACCGGCGCCAACAAGTCGGAGAACTACAAGAACGAGAGTCGGCTACGGATCGATCTCGCCTCTTTCAACCGGACCAACAAGCTCGCCTTTCACCGCGCGGGCGAGGTCACCCAGCATCCCGTCCTGGTCGACGGCATCATCATCGACAATGGCGGGCGGAACCGCTATGAGGGCGAGCAACGCAACAAGATCATCCGCAAGGCCAATCCGAAGACCGGGGAGAACCCGACCCCCGATGGACCGGCCCTGGCGATTACCGGCGCGCTCCACAGCCAGGTGACGGTGCAGAACTGCGTAGTCGTCAACTGCGGATCGACCCAGGGGGCACTGACCGTGACCGTCGCTGAGGGCGGCAGCGGAAAAATCGACAACAACCTCGTCGCCAACTGCACCGGCACGGGCATCTATGCCCGGACGAGCTTCCATCCCGACAAGTCGAAGGAGGATCTCGCGGCATCCTACGAGATCACGCACAACACCGTGCTATTCATCGAAAAGGTGGACGCCTTCGGCACCACCGGCGGTGACGCCTTTCGGATCGATGCTCCGATGAAAGTGAATGCGGCCGGCAACGTATTCGCCTTCAGCGACCGCTACGGCGTCAACAACTCGAGTCAGTCAGAGGTGCAGAGTCTGACCCTGGCGAAGAACCTGCTCTTCGGCAATCTGCAAGCCGACATGGTCGAGTTCGACACCAAGATGAAAGTCACCACTTGGGAAGACGATTCGATGCAGCTCAGCTACGAGAGCGTCGGCAACGTCGGCACTCCGATCGAAGTGCCGGTGCCTTCGGAATGGCTAGAGAAGTACTTCGCGCGGAACATCATCGATCGCGCCGCGGCCGAGGCCGACGTCAAGGCCACCGACAGTCTCGTCAACGAGCTCCGGTCCATTCTCAAGCTTCCCCAGCGTGCCCCCGACCTGAATCTCGACTCCGACGTCTGGCTTCCTCACATGGATCTCGAGGCCGCGATCGCGGCCGGTTCGAGTCGCTACGCGGGCGAATTCGGTAGCGCGAAGCCCTGACCGGGAATCGCCTCGAACCGTGGCCTCGCGGGGACACGATCGACATTCTGGTCCAGGCCCGGCAAGACCGTCTTATGGCGAAGCGCTTGTTCTTCAAGCTCAGCAGCGATTGCATCGCTCATCGTGGCGCCTGTCTGGAGAGTCCGGCTTGGGAAGACTGTGGCTTCGAGGAGGAGCCGCTGAAGGACCTCGGAGCGGCTGAAGGTGAAGGACTGATCGGTCGGCAAGTCGGGCGATATCAGCTGCTACCAAGAGCAGATAGGATGGAGCCAAGATTCGAGCATCATGAAACTCCGCGTCACCTTTTTCAATCGCTTTTTCCAGGAGTGGCCGCACCGCGCCCACCTCGAGCAGGGTGGGATCCAGCCGTCGTTCGGATCGGCCGGCTACGAAACGGCCGAGGCGGTTGTTTTTCACCTGCCGACCCTGCCTGCCAAACTGCTCCTCGACCTGCCCAAAGCACCGGGGCAGATCTGGGTGGGCTGGTGTCTGGAGAGCCGTATCACCTGCGCCGCCTTCGGGGATCCCCAAGTCCGGGAACGCTGCGATCTCATGATGAGCCATGAGCGATCCGCCGACGTGTTCACGCCCTACTTCTCGCTCCCTTCCCTGGAAGGCTTTCGGCGCCCGCCCCGGGCCGAGA
>JBCCGX010000529.1:0-6936 GCA_039029035.1 Acidobacteriota bacterium
GATCGCACCGCGGATCGAATCGCCCCCAAACTCGAAGAAATTGTCTTCCGCGCCCACTCGCTCGATCCCCAGCACCTCGCCCCAGAGATCGGCCAACCTGGCCTCGAGCGCGTCGCGCGGCGTCACGAAGCCCGCCGCCGGCTCGCGGTCCAGGGCCTCGGGTGCCGGCAGGGCTCGCCGGTCGAGCTTGCCCTCCGGGGTCCGCGGCAGGGCCTCGAGCAACACGATCGCCGCCGGCACCATGTACCCCGGCAGCACTTCGGCCGCCGCCTTCTTCAGTTCCGCCGCCGACGCCGTCGTCACCGTCCAGGCCACCAGTCGCGGTTCGCCGGCCGAGGTGTCGAGCCCCACCGTCACTGCGCTCACCTCCGGTATCGCCGCGAGCACCGCTTCGATCTCCCCCAACTCGATGCGGAAACCGCGCAGCTTGACCTGGTGATCGATCCGCCCCAGGGTCTCGAGCTCGCCGGACGGCCGCCGCCGAGCCAGGTCGCCGCTGCGGTAGAGCCGAGCTCCGGCCACCTCGGACCAGGGATGGGGCACGAAACGGGAAGCGGTGAGCCCCGGTCGGCCGTGATAACCCCGCGCCACTCCGCCGCCACTGACGTGGATCTCCCCCGCCACTCCCCACGGCACCAGCCAGCCGCGGTGGTCGAGAAGGTGGAGTTCGAGATCGGCCAGGGGCCCGCCGATGGGGCTCCCGCCCCCAGGCTCGTCACCTAGCCCCAGTGGGCGCCAACTCGCGTGGACCGTCGTCTCGGTGATGCCGTAGAGGTTGACCAGCTGGGGCGAGCTGTCATCATGCCGGGCGAACCACGGCGCGAGCATCCCGATCTCGAGCGCCTCACCGCCAAAGTAGACCCGGCGCAAAGAGAGACGATCCGCAGCCGGCTCGCCATCCGCCGCGATCAACTGCTGAAAGGCAGTCGGGGTCTGACTCAGAGAGCTCACCCGCTCGCGGGCCAGGAGATCGTGGAAGAGTGCCGGCGAACGGCTGATGTCGAACGGCACCACGACCAGGCGCGCGCCGCCGAGAAGGGCCCCCCAGAGCTCCCAGACCGAGAAATCGAAGGCGTAGGAGTGGAACAGCGTCCACACCTCGTCGGCGCCGAAATCCACCCATGGCAGTGCCGCGCCGAAGAGCCGCGCCACCTGGGCATGGGTGATCACGACCCCTTTGGGGCGCCCCGTCGAGCCCGAGGTATAGATCACATAGGCCGCACTCTCGGCATCGAGCTCCGGTGGAGCCAACGCCGCCGGATCGCACGCCGTCTCACCGAGCACGACGACCGTCCGCCCGTCACCCGCCACCCGCTCGGCGTGCTCGGGATCGGTGACCACGACCTTCGCCGCAGCGTCTGTGAGGGTGAATTCCAACCGCTCACGCGGGTAGCTCGGATCGAGCGGAAGGTAGGCGGCGCCGGTGGCGAGCACCCCTAGAATCGCCACTGCGATCCGCTCACTGCGCTCGAGGCACAGTCCCACCAGAACCTCGGGTCCGGCACCATGCGCTGCGAGCTGCCGCGCCAAACCCGCGGCGCGGCGCGCCAGCTCGCCATAGCTCAGCTGTCGCTCGCCACAAACCACCGCGATCGCCTCGGGACACTGCGCCGCCCGGGCGGCGAAGCGTGCCGGCAGCAGCGCCGCTGCCGGGCCACGTGCCGGGGCACCGCCGAGCTCGGCAAGCAATTGATGGCGCTCGGCTGGCCTCATGAGAGACGCGGCGCCGACTCGGGAATCCGGATCTTCAGCCAGCGCCTCGATCAAGCGCGTCCACCCCTCGGCCAGACGCCGGATCGTCGTGGCGTCGAACAAATCAGTGGCGTACAGCCAGGTCGCGGTCAAACCGTCCTCACTCTGGCGCAGGTTGAGCGTCAGGTCGAACTTGGCCACGCGCTTCTCGGCGCCGAAGACCGTGATCGCGAGGCCCGAAGGCTCGAGCTTCGCCGGGGGTACTTCGATCAATTGGATCAACGCTTGCACCAGCGGTGCGCGGCGACTGTCTCGCTCGAGCCGCAGATCCTCGACCAGACGGTCGAAAGGCAGCTCCTGGTGAGCGTAAGCGGCGAGCGCCCGCCGGCGCACCCGTACCAAGAACTCGCTCCAACTCGGCTGGCCGCCCAGCTCGAGGCGCAATGCCAGGGTATTGATGAAGAAGCCAATCAGATCCTCAAGCTCGGCACGACTGCGCTGGGCCGCCGGCACCCCGACCAGCAAGTCATCCTGCCCCGTAAAGCGTTCGAGGAGCGCTCCGTAGACCGCCGCGAGGGTCATGAAGAGTGTCGTCTCGCCACGCCGCGCGACAGCGTTGAGGGCGCCGGTAAGCTCGGCGTCGAGACGACTGACGACCGCCGCGCCCCGATAGCTGGGGTGTGGCGGTCGCGACCGGTCGAACGGCAGCTCGACGACTGTCGGCGCCCCGGCAAGCTCGCTCTTCCAATGGTCGATCTGCGCCTGAAGCACCTCTCCAGCGAGCCAGCGGCGCTGCCAGACGGCATAGTCGCCATATTGGATAGGTAGCGCGGGGAGCTCCGCCGGTCGGCCGGTCACCGACGCGGCGTAGAGCTCGACCAGCTCGCGCACCAGGATCGGGGTCGACTCCGCATCGGAAACGACATGGTGGAACGTCACCAAGAGTGCGTGCTCGGCCTCATCGAGGCGCAAGAGAGTCCAACGGGCGAGGGGGCCGCGTCCGAGATCGAAGGGACGCAACGCCTCTCGCTCCGACCACCGGGCAAGCTCCCCCTCTCGCGCTGGCTGCGCCAGGCGCGAAAGGTCGACGATCGGCAGCGGCGCGACTTCGGAGGCGGCGATCCATTGCCGAGGCTCGCCGCCCGCCTCGCGCAGAACGGTGCGTAAAACCTCGTGGCGACGATAGATCCGGGCCAAAGCGGACGCCAGGCCCGAAACCTCGAGGCGACCTGCGAGGCGCAGCTCAAAGGGCACGTTGTAAACCGCTGATCCGGGCTCGAGCTGATCGAGGAACCAAAGTCGCCGCTGGGCGAAGGAAGCGGGTAGGCCATCGGGATAGAGACCTCGATCGACCGGCTCGAGAGGCGGTACCTGAACGGCTTTGTCGGCGGCGGTCCGGCCCTCGATCAATGCCGCCAAGGCTTCGACCGTCGGCGAGTCGAAGAGATCCGCGAGAGTGAGCTCGATGCCCTGAGCGGCACTCACCCGTGCCACCAGGCGCACCGCCGCCAGGGAGTGCCCGCCGAGATCGAAGAAATCGGCACGGATTCCGACGGTCTCGAGTCCGAGAACTTCTGCCCAGAGCGCGACCAGGAGCTCTTCGAGCGGCGTGCGCGGCGCCGTAGGCTCGTCGCTGCGCACCATCGTTCCGGGCACCGGCAGCGCCCGACGATCGACTTTACCGCTCGACAAGAGCGGCAGCTCGTCGAGCACCACGAGCTCGCCTGGCACCATGTAGGCCGGCAACCTTTCACCCAGCCAGGCACGTAACTCGGCGGCGCTCGGCGCGGTGTCGCCGGCCGGCACGACGTAGCCGACCAGACGAACCCCCTGGGAGGCGGCGGCCTCGGACCCGGCAGCCAGCGCGGTCACCACTGCCGCGCGCAGGTCGTCGTGGCTCGCCAGCGCAGCCTCGATCTCCCCCGGCTCGATGCGGAAGCCGCGGACCTTCAGCTGGTGGTCGATTCGACCGCGGAACTCGACCGATCCGTCGGGCAGCCAGCAGGCGAGGTCGCCGGTACGGTAGAGCCGTGAACCCTCGGCCGCGAAGGGATCGGGCAGAAAAGTGAGGGCGGTCTTGCGCGGTTGACCGAGATATCCTCGGCCGACGCCACGGCCGCCGACAAAGAGCTCCCCCGGTGGGCCCACGGGCAGGGGCTGCAACCAACGATCGAGCACGTAGAGTTGCAGGTTCGGCAGCGAGCGCCCCACCGGGACGTGGACCGTGTCGGGCGGCAGGGGCCGATCGATCCGGTGGTGGGACACGTCGTCAGAGCACTCGGTAGGACCGTAGGCGTTGAGCAGCGGAATCTGCGGATAGTGCTCCAGCCAACGATCGGCGAGCTCGGGCGACAGGGCTTCACCGGTCGGCACCAGCCAGCGCAGCCGCCGCAGGCTCGGTCGGCGCTGGCTCTCATCCACTTCCGCCAACAGGTAGGTGAGAAGCGAGGGTACGACCTCGATCACTGTGGCGCTTCCTGTCTCTACCGCCTCGAGAAGGCGGGCAGAATCGAGGGCGACTTCGTCCGCAACCACCAGCACCCGGCCACCGACCAGCAGCGCGGCGAGGAATTGCCAGACCGAGACATCGAACGTCTGGGATGCGTTCTGGAGTACGACATCGGTCTCGCCGATCCCAAGGTCGAAGATCTTGATGTCGAGATGGTTCGCCATCCCACGGTGCTCGACCATCACCCCCTTGGGCACACCCGTGGAGCCCGAGGTGTAGATCACATAGGCGAGATCCTCGGGCTGGGCGGTGGATTCGAGGGCTTCGTCCACGGCCGGAATGTCGAGGTCGCCGAGACCGAGCTCCTCGAGGTAGGCCAGGCCGAGCTCGACGCCACCGGGAACGCCATCCTCCTCGGGCCACAGCGTCCTGCGGGTCAGGAGCATCGCCGCGCCGCTAGCGGCGATGATCTGCCGCTGGCGCCGGCGCGGATGGCTCGGATCGATCGGCAGATAGGCCCCACCGACGCTCACGATCCCGAGGACGGCGGTCAGGAAATCGGGACCGCGCTCGGCCAGAAGCGCGACGATCGTTCCACGCCCGAGTCCACGCTCGTGCAGACGGCGGGCGGTGCGCCCGGCATCGGCAGCGAGGCGACCATAGCTGCGCTGCTCGTCACCCAAAGCGACGGCGACCCGGTCGGGGTAGCGTGCGGCAACCGCGGCAAAGCGCTGGACGAAGCCCGGTTCCTCGGGCCAGTCGATCCGAGTATCGTTCCACTCCGCGAGCAGTTGCTGGCGCTCGGCCGGAGGCAGTAGAGGCAGCTCGCCCAGGGCCACCTCCGGCTCTACGGGCAGGGACTCGAGCAGCACCTCAAGATGGCCCAGAAAACGCTCGACCTCCACCTGCGCGAAGACGGCCGCCGACGCCACCACCCGGAGCCGCAGCCGTGACTCGGGCTCGACCAAGAGGTAGAGCGGATAGCCGGTGTCGAGCGACGGCCAGTCTCGACGACGCCAGCTCCCGGCACCCGCCGGATAAGAAGCGAAGACCAGGAAGTAGTCGAACAGACGCTGCGAGCGTGGCAAGGGACTCAGGCGCTGGATCTCAGCCAGGCCAAGATGCTCGTGAGCCGCGGCGGCAAACTGGCCGCGCTGGAGCTCGTCGAGCCATGGGCCGAGGCGCGCGCCCCGTGAAGCGGCGGTGCGTAGCGGCACGTTGTCGATGAAGAGCCCGACCGCCGTATCGATCCCGGAGAGCTCCGCCGGCCGACCCGAGACCACGTTACCGAAGAGTGCTTCCTCCTCCCCGGCATAGCGGCTGATGAGGATCGCGAAGCCTCCCTGCAGCAAGGTGTTGAGGGTCCAACGGCGGCGGCGCGCTAGCTCGCGCAAGGCCTCGGTGGCCGGCTCGCTCAGCCGCAGCTCGGTCAGACTCCACCCTTCCTTGGGCCGGCGGCGTTCGAGGCCGAGTCGGGTCGGGCCGGTAACCCCCTCGAGAATGTCGCGCCAAAACGCGGTGGCCGCAGGCCGGTCGCGCCGTCGCCGCCACTCGAGGATCTCCCAAAATGGCAGGCTGTCTCCGAGTACCGGTCTCTCGCCGCGGACGATGGCGCGGTAACAGGTCTCGAGCTCTTCGAGAACGACAGCGCTCGACCAGCCGTCGGCGATCAGGTGATGGTAGGTGACGAGCAAGCGCCAGCGCGCCTCGCCCAGACGCCAGAGCATCCAGCGCAGGAGCGGTGGGCGGGCGAGATCAAAGCTCTGGCACCCTGCAGCGTGGCGCACATGATGGGCGACGAGCCGCTCCTGCTTCTCCGGCGCCAGGCCGCGCAGGTCGCAAACGCTCCAGGGCAACTCGACTTCGGCATGCACCGTCTGCACCGGCTCGATGACCTCGTGCCAGCGGAAGCTGGTGCGCAAGGCCGGATGCCGCGCGACCACCCGTTGCCAGGCACGCTGGAGAGCGTCGACATCGACCGCCTCCTCGAGCGCGCACTCGACGTGCTCGAGGTACGACGACCCGTCGCCTTGAAGGGCATGGAAGAGGATGCCCGCCTGCATCGGCGAAAGCGGATGGCTGTGCTCGCTTCCGAAGTCTGCGGGAGCTTGTGCCGGTTCCGGCTCGCCCTCGCGCACCAGGCTAGCCAGCTCGGCGATGCTCGGGTGCTCTAGGAGCTCGCGGACTTCGAAGATCAGCCCTCGACGCCGCGCTTCGACCGCGATCCGCAGACTCGAGACCGAATCACCGCCGAGCTCCAGAAAATGGTCGTGGCGGCCGACCCGATCGAGTCCCAGGACTCGACACCAGACCTCGGCAAGCACCTGCTCCCGAGAGCCGTTGGGCGCCTCGTAGGCCTCGGCGAGCTCGGGCCGCTCGCGCCCCGGTACGGGAAGGTTCCGGCGGTCGACCTTGCCGTTGGGATTGAGCTGAAGACGTTCCAGGTGTTGGAAGACGGCGGGCACCATGAAGGGCGGCAGGCGCTCGCCGACGAAGCGCGCCAGGTCGCTGGTGGTCGGCGAGGCTCCGGGCTCAGCGACGAAGTAGGCCACCAGCCGGCGCTCGCCGACTCGATCTTCCCGCGCCATGACCACGGTTTCGAGCACCTCCGGATGGGCGGCCAGGGCGCCCTCCACCTCTTCGATCTCGATTCGGTAGCCGTGGATCTTGACCTGATGGTCGATGCGGCCGAGGTATTCCACCGAGCCGCTCGGCCGATAGCGCGCCAAGTCTCCGGTGCGGTAGAGGCGCTCACCGGGTGTCTTGGCAAAGAGGTTGGGGCCGAAGCGCTCGGC
>JBCCGX010000530.1:0-6907 GCA_039029035.1 Acidobacteriota bacterium
CCCGGCGCCAGGAACGACGCCGCGACGTAAGCGGTGAAGGTACCAAAGAGACCGATACCGGTAATCATCAGGAAGGCCGCGAGCACTCGACCGAAGGCCGTCACGGGGTAATGATCACCATAGCCGACCGTGGTCATGGTGACGAAAGCCCACCACAGGGCATCTTCGGCGCTGACGATATTGGCTTCCCCCGGGCTCTCCAATTGCAGGATCGCGATGCTGCTGAACACTGTCACCAGAATCGCCAGGAGCGAGGCCGCCCACAAGGCGCATTGGGCGCGCTGCTCGAGCACGAAGGAGGAGAGGATCCGGGTGGCGCGCAAGGCCCGTAGGACGCGAAGAATACGGAAGATCCGCGCCGCCCGCCCCCAGCGGCAAACATCGAGCATCGGGATGCTCGACACCAGGTCGATCCACCCCCAGGTTCTAAAGTAATGCCAACGGTCGTCCGCCTTGGCGAGCTGACAGGCGAAGTCCACCAAGAAGATCAGCGAAACGAAGAAGTCGACGTAGTCGAGGATCTTCGTCGTCTCGGCATTCAGATCGAACATCACCTGCGCGGCAAGGGCCGCGAGGACATACACGCACAGGCCAAGCATGAAGAGCTGGTAGGGGCTCAGCGAGGCTTTTTTCGGCAAGAACGATTCCTCAGCTCGGGGCGACCCTCAGTCGATGCGGGCGCCAAATAAACACAATGCCTGGTCCATAACGTCCGTGCGGCGCCCGCACAAGCGTTCTAGAAATCCTATAACGCCCGTGCGGCCGCCACAGAGGCGTTCTAGAGATCCCACAACGCTCATGCAGCGACCACAAAGGCGTTGTCGAGAACCTGCAAGCACCGTGCGGCGCCCGCAGAAGCGTTATAGAAATCCCACAACGCCCGTGTGGAACCGGCAGAAGCGTTGTAGAAATTCCACAATGCCCGTGTGGCGCCCCCGGAACCGTTCTAGAAATCCTACAACGCTCATGTGGCGCCCCCAGGAGCGTTCCAGAAAGCCCAGAACGACCATGTGGCGCCCCCGGGACCGTTCCAGAAAGCCCACAACGCGCCTGGAGTGGCTGCACAGAGGCTACAGAAGGTCCACAACGCCTTTGCGCAATCTCCATGGGCCCTGCGAAGGCTCCCGTCGCCTCGGCTGGCCCTCCGCTAGCTCCGCGAAGGCTCGAAGAGGGCTGTCCACAGGCCACCGATGCACCATTCGGCTGAAACCTTGATTGCTATACCCAGTATACTTAGGGGTATAAATCTTATGGCTCATCAGACAAGCCGGCGAGGAAGAGGACGAAACATGGCAGACAAGTCAATCACCCTACTGAAAGGCACCCTCGACGTGCTGATCCTGAAGACCTTGAGCTGGGGACCGATGCACGGCTACGCCGTGTCGCGGTCGATCCGTCAGGTCACGGACGAAGCGTTCCGGGTCGAGGAAGGGGCGCTCTACCCGGCCCTGCGACGATTGGAGAAGAAAGGCTGGCTCGAGGCGAGCTGGGGGATGACCGAGACCCGTCGCGAAGCCAAGTTCTACGCCTTGACGCGCGAGGGGCGCCGCCAGTTGCAAGTCGAGGTCAACGCCTGGACGCGCTATGTCGAGACGATGTCTCGCGTGCTCTATCGCAATCAGCCGCTCGAGGCATGAGCAACGGTCCACGCCACCGCCGTATCGTCGATCTGCCGGTCGCCGAGGACGTCGGCCGGGAGCTCGACTTCCATCTCCACATGCGAGCCTGCGAGCTGGAAGACGCGGGCTGGTCGCCCGCCGAAGCCCAGACCGAGGCTCGGCGCCTCTTCGGCCATCGCGAAGGCATCGCGGCGGAATGCCGAACTCTGGCGTCTCAACACCGACGATCGAGGAGACGAACCGACATGTTGCACGCTCTTTGGCAAGATCTCCGGCACGGGCTCCGTGTCCTGATCAAGAATCCGCGCTTCACCGCTGTCGCCCTGGTGACCCTGGCGCTCGGAATCGGCGCGACAACCGCGATCTTCAGCGTGGTGCACGGCGTACTGCTGGCGCCCTTGCCCTACCCCGAGCCCCACCGGTTGGTGACCCTACAAGAGGTCAGCGACCAGGGCCGGCGGATGAATGTCGGCCATGCCAACTTCGTGGATTGGCGGACCGACAGCTCGAGCTTCGAAGGCATGGCGATCTATTCGCCTTGGGGCGGCCAGTCGACGATCCTCGGCGGTCTCTCGCCGGTACGCGCCATTGCGACACCGGTCTCGGCCGACTTCTTTCCGCTCCTCGGGGTCGAGCCCCGGCTCGGCCGGACCTTTCTGGCCGAGGAGAGTCGCTTCGGCGCCGATCCCGCTGTCGTCGTGAGCCATGGCTTCTGGCGGCGCCAGTTGGGCAGCACCCAGGATCTGGACGCCCGCCCCCTACGCTTCGGCTCGCGAACCTATCGGGTGGTCGGCGTGATGCCCGAAGGCTTCAGCTTCCCCGAGGATGCCGAGCTTTGGTATCCGGCGGAGCTCTCGCATCCGGCGCCATCGCGTACGGCACACAACTGGGGCGTCATCGCGCGGCTGGCGACTCCGGCGACCCTGGCTGCCGCACGGGCGGAGATGCAAACGATCGCGGAGCGTCTGCAGGAAGCCTTCAGCGAGGAGAACGACGCCTTCGCCGTTCAGGTGACGGAGCTGCACGACCGCTTGGTCGGTGGCGTTCGCCAGCCGTTGATGCTGCTCCTCGGCGCCGCGGCACTGGTGCTCCTGGCGGCTTCGACCAATCTGGCTTCGACCTTGCTGGCCCGGGCCACGGCGCGGCGCAAGGAAATGGCGATTCGCGCCGCCATCGGAGCAGGCCGATGGCGGATGGTCCGCCAGCTGCTCACCGAGTCTGTCGTCCTGACCCTGCTCGGTGGGCTGGCCGGCCTGGGTCTGGCCTGGCTTCTGGTCGAGGCCTTGCTGAGGCTACGGCCGACGAGCCTGCCGCGGCTGGCGGAGATCTCGATCGATCACACCGTGCTGCTCTTCACCCTGGCCGTCTCCATCGCCACCGGTCTCCTCTTCGGCCTCGTGCCCGCCGCCCGGGCCTCGCGCACCGATCTACGCCAGGTGATGTCGGAAGGCGGCCGGGCCGGCGCTCGCCGAGGGATTCTGTGGAATCTCCTGGTCGCCACCGAGGTGGCTCTCGCCCTGGTGCTGCTCGTCGGCTCGGGACTGCTCATCAGGAGCTTCTGGGAGCTGCTCGCGGTCGAGCCGGGCTTTGCGACCGACCAAGCCCTGACCTTCCAGATCGCGGTACCGGACATTCAGGTGCCGGACGAGTTCGACCTCGAGACGATGCGCCGTGAGGAGGCGAAAGCAGCGACCTTCTACGATCGATTCCTACCTCAGATCCGTGCCGTCCCCGGCGTCGAGAATCTGGGCTTCATCAACAACCTGCCGCTCAGCGGATTCGACGCCAACGGCGCCTTCATCCGCCAGGGCCAGGCGATGGAGGACTACTCCAACGCGAGCTATCGGGTAGTGGGTGGCAACTACTTCGAGACTCTCGGCGTACCTCTCCTGCGCGGCCGCCTGTTCGACGAGCGCGAAGCGGCCGGCCCCCATACGGCACTGGTCAATCAGACCTTCGTCGACCGCTACTTCGACGGCGAAGACCCCCTCGGCCAGCGCATTCTCTCCTTCGGCATGGATCTGTGGTGGGAGGAGTGGATGACGATCGTCGGTGTCGTCGGCGACGTGCGCCATCGCGGCCTGGCGCGCCCGGCGCGACCTGAGCTCTATGTGCCCTATGAACAGCGCGCCGGCCGGGCGCGCAGTGCCACAGTAGTCGTCGCACCGGAGATCTCCGCCGCCGGTGTCATGGAGCCGCTGCGGGCACGGCTACGCGAGCTCTATCCCGACTTTCCCCTGAGCTTCACCACCATGGACAGCTTGATCGGACGATCGGTGGAGCGGGAGCGTTTTCTGATGCTGCTGCTGGTCAGCTTCGCGGCGCTGGCGCTGATCTTGTCGGCGATCGGTATCTACGGCGTGGTGTCGTATTCGGTGGCGCAGAGAACGCGGGAGATCGGTGTGCGCATCGCGCTCGGCGCGGCGCCCGGCCGGGTCGTGCGGCTGGTGATGCGCGACGTCCTGGCCGTGGCCGGAGTCGGTCTCGTCGCCGGCTTGGGCCTTGCTCTCGGCCTCAGCCGATGGATCGAGAGCCAGCTCTTCGAGACCCGGGCCACGGATCCACTGACCCTCACCGCCATGGCGGTGCTCATGGCGCTGGCGGCCGTTGTCGCCAGCTACCTGCCGGCCCGCCGGACGACGGGCATCGATCCCATCCTGGCGATCCGTGACGAGTAACTACCGTACCGCGATCGGCGCGGCCAGCAGCGCATCGGGAATGCCGAAGCCATCGACCAGCGGCACGGCCTGTTGCCGGACCTCGCGGCACAGCTGATTGACCAGCTTGCGGATCGCCTTGGCTTTGGAGCTCTCGAGGTATCCGTGCTCGAGGAACCAGCCACGGTCGCGCTCGATGGCGGCCAGGGCGTAGAGGTCGACCAGGGGCTCCAGGGCGCGACGTAGGTCGTCGTCGCCACATTGTTTGACGCCGTCCGAGAAATACTCGTAGGTTATGCGCTCGACGTGGGCGTGGGCGGTCTCGACCAGGTGATCCTGGCATTCGATGAGGGCGGCGAAACTGTCCATCCCACGATCCAAGCGTTTCTTGAAGCGCCGGGCGACGGAAGCGAGGAGATGGTCCTCGCGCCAGCTCAAAGCGCCGTGCTGGAACTCGCGACCGCGCAGATGGGCCTCGTCGGTGTTGCGGGTGGTGATCGGGTTGAGCTCGGCGACGGCGGTGAAAGCTTTGTCGGTGAGGAAACGGACGAAGCCGAAAAGGTCCATCTCACCGAACTGCCGCTTGTAGCCCGATAGGAGCCCCTTGGCGACCAGCTGCATCAGCACTGTGTTGTCGCCTTCGAAGGTGGTGAAGACGTCGGTGTCGGCCTTCAGCTCGGCGAAGCGATTGACCGCCAGGTAGCCGTTGCCGCCACAGGCTTCGCGACAGGTCTGGATCGTGTCGGTGGCATGCCAGGTGCAGTAGGCCTTGAGACCCGCCGCCATCACCTCGACGTCGCGGCGCTCATCGACCGGCGATTCGAGAAACTCGCGCTTCAGAGCTGCCAGGGCGAAATTTAGTCCGTAAGTGGTGGCGAGGCGCGGCATCAGTCGGCGTTGGTGGGTCAGGTAATCGAGGATCACGATCTCCGCTTCCCCCGCCGGGCCGAACTGCCGCCGCTGGGCGCCGTACCGCACCGCCACGGCGAGAGCCGACTTGGCGCCGGAGAGCGCCGCCAGGGCGACGCTGACCCGGCCACCGACCAAAGTGCCCAACATGGTGAAGAAACGCTTCTGGGGGCTGGCGATGGGACTGGCATAGAAACCTTCCGGACTCACTTCGGCAAAGCGGTCGAGCAGGTTCACCCGTGGCACGCGCACGCGGTCGAACCACAGGCGGCCGTTGTCGACCCCGTTCAGCCCCATCTTTTCGCCGCAGTCTTCGATTCGCACGCCGGGACAGGGCTCGCCGTTGGTCTGCCGGATCGGCACCAGGAACGCGTGGACACCGTAGCCTTCGTCGTCGATCTCGAGCTGGGCGAAGACTGTCGCGAGGCGGCCGTGGGCGGCGGCATTGCCGATGTAATCCTTGCGCGCCGCATCGTTCGGCGTGTGGATCTCGAACTCCCGCTTCTTGTAGTCGTAACGCGCCACCGTCTCGCAGTCGGCAACATTGGAGCCGTGTCCGGTCTCGGTCATGGCGAAACATCCGGGCAGCTCGAGGCTGCCGGCATCGTTGAGATAGTCCTCGTGGTGTCTGGCACTGCCGAGTTGCAAGATGCTGCCGCCGAAGAGGCCGAATTGGACGCCGAACTTCACCACCAGGCTCAGATCGTGGAAGGCGATGGTCTCGAACGCGGCGATCTGTGCGCCTGTGTCGTCCTGCCCACCGTAAGCTTTGGGGTAGGGCAACGCGCCGTAGCCTTCCTCGGCCAACACCTTGGCCCACTCCAGCACCTTCTCCCGGTAGGCCTCTTTGCCGAGCCCGTAGACCCGGCGGAAACGCTCTTCACTGAGCAGGGCACGCAGCCGCCGGCGCAGCTCCTGGTGATCCCCATCGAGCAGCCGGGTCATCGCCGCGATGTCGAAAGCCGGTGCCGCTTCGTCGGTCACGGGCCCCGGCCGCGTCGGCGCCAGCAGGCTGCGCGACGCTTCGACGCTGGCGACACCGAGAGCCTGCTCGATCTCTTCGAGCGCCCGGATCTCCGACTCCGGGACGTCGTACCCGTCGACTCGGGCCAGCTCCAGGCCGAGCCCTGTCAGGGTAAGCTTTTCGTCCCGCGACAGCGCGCCGGCGTTACGCCGGATCGCCGTTAGCAAAGCCCGCAGATCGCGTGCCGAGGGCGGCTTGTCGGGATCCAGCCAGTTGCCCAAGTAGCTACCGCAATCGAGGTTCAGCCCCTCGGTGGCGTGCACCCGCGAGCAGATGGATCGCGTCTCTTCGGGGCTCAGATCACCATCCGCCCAGGCGACGTAGAGCAAAGGAAAGAACGCTCGCAGCCGCGGGTCGTCGAGGGCTCGATCGCGCCCCTCCGCCTGCACCGACTCGGTGGACTCTCGAGTATTGCTGACCATGGCTCTCTCCTATCCCTGGGTTCGACCGACGACTGTTCCGGGTCTATGCTACCTTCCGCGACTCGCCGTGGATTGGATTCGATCGAGCCCGAGAACCGCAACGCGCTGGACAGGAGTACCTATGAAAGAGCTGACCGATCGCGACGACATCCGTCAGACGCTCGCCGAGGCCAGGACCGTCGCCGTCCTTGGCGCCCATGTCGAACCGAGCAAGCCGGCGCACTATGTGCCCGATTACCTGCACGGGCAGGGCTATCGCATTCTGCCGGTCAATCC
>JBCCGX010000531.1:0-6903 GCA_039029035.1 Acidobacteriota bacterium
GAGTTCGGGCTGCGTGGTGCCTGGCGGCTCGATCTGCGGGTGCTCCGCCGGTTGCATCGCCTGAGCCTGCCGATCGCGATCCAATACTTCATGGAGATGGGTGGCATCACCTTGTTCTTCGCCCTCATCGCGCGACTGGGCGATGCCGAGATGGCGGCGACCAATGCCGTCATCCAGACCTGGAGCGTCGCCTTCATGGGCGCGGTGGCTCTGAGCGCCGGCGCGACAACCCTGGCCGGGCAATGCGTCGGCGCTCAGCGGCCGGAGGATGGCCGGATCGCCGTGCACCGAATCCTCCGGCTCGGTTACGTCTACTGCGCCATCCTGGCGGTGGGCTATGTCTTGGTGCCGGATCAGTTGATGGGCTTGTTTGTTCGTGGTGACGACCTGGAGCGTCTTCTGCCCCTGGCCAAGCCGCTCTTTCTCATCGTCGTGGTCTGTCTGGTCTTCGATCTGATCTTCCACACCCTGTCCGGCGCTCTGCGCGGAGCTGGGGATACACGTTTCGCCATGGTGGTGACGGTGGCCAACACCTGGCTGGTGTTCGTGCCGGCGCTCTTGATCGCCACGCCGCGCTTCGGCCTTTTCGGGGCTTGGTCCTGCCTCGTGCTGGATGTGCTGATCTTGTCGAGCCTGATGTGGCTGCGCTTCCGTTCCTCGGCCTGGGAGAGTCCGCCATTGCACGAGGAGGACGACGATTTGGAGGCGGATCCTGCGACAGAAGAGCGACTCGAGGCGGCTTAGCTTCTCTCGAGTGCGCTTGCAACAGTTGTAGTAGGGTGGGGCTTGCCCCACCTTCTGCGCTGTCAAGGAGAACCGTGATGCGAGCGATCGGCTGCCGACCTGCCCTCTGCTGCGTGACCGTTGTGCTCTTGGTTGGTTCCACTGTGCCAGCCCTGGCGGATCCGAAGGGCGAGATCCGGCGAGTGGAAGCCGTGCTCGACGACTTCCACGAGGCTGCGGCCAAGGCGGACGGCGAACGTTACTTCAGCCACCTCGCGCCGTCCGGTGTCTTTCTCGGCACCGACGCCAGCGAGCGCTGGACCAAGAGCCAGTTCCAGGCCTTCGCCGAGCCTTACTTTGCACAGGGCACGGGCTGGGCCTACACACCGCGGGATCGTCACGTCGTCCTGGCGGCGGATGGCAAGACGGCCTGGTTCGACGAGCTTCTGGACAACGAGAGCTACGGCGAGTGCCGGGGTACCGGCGCTCTACAGCTCTACGATGGCGAGTGGAAGATCGAGCAGTACCATCTCACCATCCCGATGCCGAACGACCTGGCCAAGGATTTCGTCGCCCGGATTCGTGAGCACGCCGGCTCGATGTCGCCCTGATCAGTGGGCTTCCGCCACGCGGCCAACCTGGTTGGCCACCACCATCGAGCTGCGGATCTGGTCCGCCAGGTCGGAGACCGTGCTCGGTGAGTGTGGCACGAGGATGGTGTTGTTCTGCGACGTCGCGCCGAGCTCTTTGAGCATGTCGAAGTATTGGGTCATCAGCACGACGTTCATCACGTCCTGGGCCGAGGCCCCCGGCACCGACTTCTGGAACTCGTCCACCGACTCGCGCAGGCCGTCGATGATCGCCCGTCGCTGGTCGGCAATACCCTTGCCCGATAGAGCCTTGGATTCGGCCTCGGCCTGGGCCGCCTTGACCTTGAGGATTTTCTCGGCCTCGCCCTTTTCGGTGGCGGCGACCCGCAGCCGTTGCGCGGCATTGATCTCGTTCATTGCCTCTTTGACCTTAGGGTCCGGGTCGATATCGGTCACCAAGGCCTTGACGATGCCGTAGCCGAAATCGTCCATCATCCCAGCCAGCTCGCTCTTCACCGCATCGGCGATCTCGTCCTTCTTCTCGAAGACATCATCGAGCTTGATCTTCGGTACCCGTGCGCGCACCACGTCGAAGACGAACGACCGGATCTGCGACGCCGGGTCATCGAGCTTGTAGAACGCCTCGTAGATCTTCTCCCGCAGGACGTGGAACTGCACTGCCACCAGCACCTTGACGAAGACATTATCCGCCGTTTTGGTTTCTACCTCGACATCGAGCTGCTGGACCCGGAGGTTGACATAGCCCGCCACCCGCTCAACGAAGGGCACTTTGAGGTGCGGCCCGGCATCGCTCACTCGGGCGAATTTTCCGAGTTTCTGGACGACAGCCGCGGTCTGTTGCTGCACGGTAAAGAAGAAGGGTAGTTCCATCTCGAGCCTCCGGTGTGGGTTGGGATCCTTGAGCTATAGCGCACTCTACGTTCGCCGGATCGCGAGCATTCGTCGGCGACTCGAAGAAGGTGTGGAAGAATCGGGCCGTGCCGGATCGACGACGTCATCGTGGGGCGCATCCGCAGGATCGCGAGTGCTTTGCCGCGCGATCCCTGGAGACTTTGCGCCAGGCCACCGACGATCTCTGCTGGCTGCGCTCGCGCGGCTACTCCGACAAGGCAGCGGTGGCCCTGGTCGGCGACCGCTACCAGCTGCGCCTGCGTCAACGGTCGGCCTTGCAGCGCTGTGCGGTGAGCGAATCGGCACGAGACGAGCGGCGTGCCCGGGAGGTCGAGCCCGAGGCGGTTCACGACCGGCCGTTGTGGCTCGACGGATACAACGTGCTCCTGACCGTCGAAGCGGCGCTCGGTGGCGGCGTCGTGCTGCAGGGCCGTGATGGCGCGTTTCGGGATATGGCAGCGATGCGGAGCCACTTCCGGCGGGTCAATCAGACCCGTCCGGCCCTACGGCTCATCGGCTCTTATCTGATCGAGATCGGCTGCTGTCAGGCCTGTTGGTACTTCGATCGACCGATCTCCAACAGTGGACGCCTCAAGGCGGCGATGCTCGAGCTGGCCGAAGCCGAAGGCTGGCCCTGGCAAGTGGAGCTGGTGCCGAATCCGGACAAGATCCTTGCGGTGGCGACTGAGATCATTGCCACCGCGGACGGAGGCATTCTCGACGCCGGCCCCGCCTGGCTCAATCTGGCACGGCGGGTGGTGGAGGCGGCGGTGCCGTCGGCCTGGGTGGTGGCGCTCTAGCCCCATGGTCCACGAGAACACGCAGCTCGTCCCGCTTGGCAGCCTGGGGCAGAACCTTCGGCCCACATTTCAGTATAGGGAACTGACAGTCTCGCGCGAAGAAAGGAGGTGAGCGAGGTGACCGTTAGGACCCCCGTCAAGGCAGGCTCTTTCCTCTGGGACGACTGAACCTAACTGAGAGGCCAAGCGAGCCTCGTCACTGGTCACTGAGAGGCAGCCGAAAGGCAGCCATCTCTTGGCCGTTGCGCACCCAGAGCCGATCGCCGATCAGGACCGGATGATTCCACGTCTTGCCTTCGAGCGCCGGGAACCGCGCCCGCTCAGTGAAGCCTTCGGCCGAGGCCTCGACCAGTGCCAGCTCGCCCTTTTCCGACAGCACCAGCAAGAGATCCTGGTCGGCCAGGAGCACCAGCTGCCCCTGGCCGTAGCGCCCACCTTTCCATCGGCGCGCACCGTCTTCGAGGTCGATGCAGGCGAGGATGTGGCCGTCGAAGCCGAAGGCATGGCCGTGGTGGATCACAAAGTCGTTGAAGTTTGGCTTCAAGCGGTTCGATGTCCAACGCTCTTCGGCGGTCCAGCCGTCAGGACTCTGGGTGATCGCCAGGCGACGCACGCCGTAGCCTTCGCCGGCGGCGATCAGCACATCGCTGTCGGCGGTCACCGCCGGCTGAACCAAGGGTTGACCCTTCCATAGGCTCTGCCAGAGCACCGTGCCGTCCGCCGGTTCGACGCTGATCGCGCCGGCACCACTCTGCAGCAGGATCTGCTCGACACCATCGAGCACTACGCGGTGCGGCGAGCTGTAGCTCGCGCCGCCGGCCGGGGCGAGCCAGCGCGGCTCACCAGTGGCTCGGTCGTAAGCGATGAGCCGGCCCGAGACGCCGTAGAGGACCAGGTCGCCTGCCACCAAGGGAGAGCTGGCAATGCCGAAGACCGGCACGCGGACACCGGTGTCAGCCAAAGTGTCGCGCGACCAAACCCGGGTGCCGTCGGTCGCGTCGAGGGCGTTGGCGAGGCCTGTCCCCCCCAGGGTGTAGACGTGGTTGTTATCCAAGTTTGGCGTGGCGCGTGGGCCGGCGCCACCCATCGCCTCGAAGAAGCGAGCCTTGTCGCGGTGGCTCCACACTGGTTCGCCGGTGGTCGCGTCGTAGCAAGCCACGACCTCGTCGTCGCCGCGTTGCTCCTGAGTGTAGAGCCGATCGCCGCGCACCGCGAAGGACGACCACCCCGGCCCGATCGGCCTCCGCCAGAGCTCGATCGGTGGCGTGCTCGACCAATCGGTCGCCAAGCGGTTGCCTCGGATGAGGCTATCCCGCCCCGGACCGCGAAAGCCGGGCCAGCCGGCTGGCCCGGCAATCGATACTCCAGGCGTTGCCGGTGCCACCTCGGTCGGCCGCTTGGTCCAATCGTCGCCCTCAGCCAGCAGGCGCTCCTCCGCGGTGGCGGCCCAGCGCCAGGCGAAGTGCATCGTGTGATCGCCGGTCATCCCCTCAGAGCGGACGAGCGTCCAACCGCCGCAGGCCAGCAGTATGACCCCGGCCAACGCCACGCGCCGAGGCCGTTCGGCGAGACGTTGGCCAGCGACGGCCCAAGTCACCAGGGCGAGGCTCAGCCAAGGCACGGCGTAGCTCAAGCACCATATCAACCCCATCGATGGGTGGTTGAGGCGCCAGGTGAGGAGCAAGCCAATGAAGATCAGGAGCATGGCCCCCCAACGCTCGACGCGGGGTGCGCGGCTGGCGAAGGTCCACCATACAAAGATCGCCAGGGAGCTGAAGAGCCCGACGAAAAAAGCGATCCGAAAGCCCTCGAACCCGGGATAGGCGAGGGCGATACCGAAGCGGCCCGACAGCAGCAGGGCCGCAAAGGCCAAACCGGGCCGCAGACGAAGCTCGTGCTGGTCGGTCATGGGTGAGGGTACGCGCGGCGCGAGAACTTATTCTCGCGCGGATCCTCGAACCCGGCGGTTGGCCTGCGGGTGCCGTGTAAGCTCGGCTCAGGGCGCCCCGCGGCGCCCCGTGATCAGTCGATCAGCGTGCGCCAGCAACGTCCCAGTTGACCACGCTCCAGAAAGCGGACACGTAGTCCGGGCGACGGTTCTGGTAGTTCAGGTAGTAGGCGTGCTCCCACACGTCGAGACCGATGATCGGGGTCTTGCCGGACATGTAGGGCGAGTCCTGGTTGGCGGTGCCCATGACGCTCAGCTTGCCGTCGGCGTCGCGCACCAGCCAGCCCCAGCCACTGCCGAACTGGCCGACCGAAGCGGCCGAGAACTGCTGCTTGAAATCATCGAAGCTGCCGAAATCGCGATCGATGTCGCTCGCCAACTGGCCGCTCGGCGCCTTGGCGCCGCCCGGGGTGAGGATCTGCCAGAAAAGGCTGTGGTTGGCGTGGCCGCCACCGTGGTTGATCACCGCCTGGCGCTTGGCTTCCGGGATCGCATCGAGATTCTGCAAGATTTGCTCGATGGTCTGATCGCCAGTGTCGACATCTTCCAGCGCTTTGTTCAGATTGGTGACGTAGGCCGCATGGTGCTTGTCGTGATGGATCTCCATCGTCCGGGCGTCGATATGGGGCTCGAGAGCGTCGAAAGAGTAGCCGAGATCCGGTACGGAAAAAGCCATGGGGAACCTCCTTTGTGCGGTGCGCTGACCGCCCCTCCGCAGCGTCTCGCCGGCGCAGGCAGCCGATCCTTTGCGGACCGCGTGACCGTCTGATTGTTCGATGAATCGTGCGAGCCGGCCTTCGCAAGGGAAGTCGACTCCACGGGCCAACGACTCTATAGGCGCACCCCTGGAGCGTCAACCGACGGTCGCTTGGACAGCTCGGTAGTGCCAGCGTTGAGAGGCCCGCCGCGTGAAGGGAAGTAGCGATCTCGGAGACGCAGGACAGGGAACTCGAGCGCCGCTGACATCAGCACGCCGATGGCCAGGGAAGCGACCAGGTAGACGGTGGCGTAAACGAACCAATCGTAGTGGTCCGCAAAGAGCGGTCGAGTGAGCGCCGGACCCCACAGCGCAACTGGCATATGCCATAGATAGACCGAGTAGGAGTGTGAGCCGAGAGTGGCGATCGCCCTGAGCGGTCGGGATTTGGGCGATCGGAAACCCAAGGCTGCGACCAGAAGGTTTCCGCTGCCGAGGTAGAAGAGGGTCAGCCCGTAGGTGTAGACGAAAGGGGTCGTTTCGAGGCGTAGGGCGAAGGCGGGCAGCAGGCACGTGATCCCTGTGGCCAGCAGGAGGTAGCGGTAGCGCTGCGCCGCTTCGAGGAATCGGGTCGGGTGGCGATGGAAGAAGTAGGCCAGGCAAACGCCGAAGAAAAGGCTGTCCAGGCGGAGGTGGGTGGGGAGGAGATGGGTCTGATGGTTGTAGGTCGCTGAGGCGCTGAGCTGGAGACGCAGGACGAGGCAGAGCAAGGCCAGGGTGATGAAGAGGCCGGGGATGACGCGGAACGGTTGATCGGTGCGACGCCGGGTCAGGATCAGCAGGCTGATCGCCAGGAGAAAGTAGAAGTGCTCCTCGATCGCCAGGGACCAGGTGTGGTTCCAAAGAGCCGGGATGTAACTCTGCAGGAAGAGCAACTCGACGACCAGCCCACGCACGGGCACGCGGTCGTGCTGCAGCGTCACCACCAGGGCGGTGACGCCGATCAGCAACCAGAAGGGCGGGTAGATCTTGAAGCCGCGCCGAATCAAGAAGTGCCCGATGCGCAATCGGCCATGGGTCTCGTACTCACGGAACAACAGACCCGAGACCAGAAAACCGCTGAGCACGAAGAAGAGATCGACCCCGATCCAGCCGCCGCGAAACCAGGCTTGGGTGACCTGGTGAAGGAGCGGACTGACTTCCGGCGGACAGGGCGTCATGTGGCGTCCCAGA